>CAMWHN010000045.1 GCA_947174085.1 uncultured Ruminococcus sp. | reverse complement strand
ATTTAATTTTTCTAACCATGCCGGCACAGGCTTTTCAAGTTTAACAGGCGTTTTATTATTTTTTAACATAAATTCTTCATTTCTGTATTAATTTATGATAAAATTTAACATCACAGATATAATTAAAAACAAACTACAAATCATCAAACTGCAATAATCTTTTCCAGTTGCTTTTAGTTGCCTAAGTCTGGTTCTTCCCTCACCGCCTCGATAACAACGGCATTCCATAGCAGTTGCCAATTCTTCTGCACGGCGGAACGCTGACACAAACAACGGTATCAAAATCGGAATCATTGCTTTTACTCTATCTATTAGCTTGCCGTTATCAATCATAGCACCTCTGGCTTTCTGTGCAGAAATAATTTTATCTGTTTCTTCTAAAAGCGTTGGAATAAATCGCAATGCAATTGACATCATCATAGCCATTTCATGCACAGGAAAATTTATTTTTTTCAACGGCGATAATAAATATTCAATCGCATCTGTTAATAAAATCGGCGATGTTGTATAAGTCAACAGAGAAGACCCCAAAATCAATAATATAATTCTGCCTATCATAAAAACACTAGTATAAATACCACCCTCAGTTATTTTTAAAAAATTCCAATGCCAAAGAGTTTCTCCACTGTCAATAAATACTAGATTTAAAATTGCTGTAAATATTAATATAGGCAAAATTGGCTTAATACTTTTAATACTAATTTTAAACGGAATTTTAGATAATATCTGCACTAGTATGACAAATACTGCACCGATTATTAAATTATAAAAATAATTTCCTGAAAAAAGCATGATAATAAACAGCATTGTATTAATAATTTTAAATCTCGGGTCTAATTTATGTATCATACTATCTACTGGAAAATATTGCCCAAGTGTAATATCTTTTAGCAAAATATATCACCTCTTTCTTAACAGCTCCAGAATCGCAAGTTTTGCCTGTTCTACTGTGTACAAATCTTCCGGCAAGTGATAACCTTTTTTTCTTAGCACTTGCATAACAGAAGCAATCTGTGGCACTTTCAGCCCTAAGGCTTGTAATTCTTCTGCACGGCGAAATACTAAACTAGTATCTTCATAGCAAAATAATTTTGCATGGCTCATGACAAGTAATTTTTCTGTAAATTCAGCAACATCTTCCATGCTGTGAGAAACTAATAAAACAGTACTCTTAGATTTTTTCTGATAATCTCGAATTTGATTCAGCATTAAATTTCTGCCTTTTGGGTCTAATCCAGCGCAAGGCTCATCTAAAATTAATATTTTTGGACGCATTGCCATGACACCAGCAATGGCAACACGGCGTTTTTGTCCACCGGATAATGCAAAAGGGGAACGATTTAATAAATTATTTTCAATTCCTAACATTTGCGCCGTTTCTAAAACTCTTGTTTTTATTTCAGATTCGCCCAAATTCATATTTTTTACACCAAATGCAATATCTCTAAATACTGTTTCTTCAAATAACTGATATTCCGGATATTGAAACACAAGTCCTACTTGAAATCGCACATCACGCAATTTTGATTTATCTTCCCAAATATCCCGATTTTCAAGATAAATTTTCCCACTAGTCGGCTGAAGCAAACCATTAAAATGCTGTATCAGCGTTGATTTTCCAGAACCTGTATGCCCTATCACACCAATCATACAATTTTCTTCAATGCATAAATTTATATTATCAATTGCAGTTTTTTCAAATGGCGTGCCTGCACTATACACATAAGTCAAACCCTCTGTTTTCAGAATTGCCATTTTCTATTACCTTTCTAATAATAATTTTTCTAAAGCTGTTAAACATTCCTGTTCTGTAATAATCTCGGTTGAAATCGCATAACCGGCTTTATTCAGCTCCCAAGCAAGTTCCGTTACTTGCGGAACATCAAGACCAATTTTTTTCATTTTATCCACTTGTGAAAACACTTTTTTCGGCGAATCATCAAGAATAATTTGTCCATTATCAATCACAACAACACGTTCAGCAAGAGCAGCTTCTTCCATGTAATGCGTAATTAATATAACCGTAATTTTTTGTTCTTGATTTAATTTTAAAATAATTTCCATAACTTCTTGCCTTCCCTGTGGGTCAAGCATAGCCGTTGGTTCATCTAGTATAATACAATCTGGTTGCATGGCTATTACACCGGCAATCGCAACACGTTGTTTTTGTCCGCCAGATAATTGCGTTGGCGCATGATTTCTATATTCATACATCTTGACAGCTTTTAATGCATTGTCAACACGTTTGCGAATTTCTTCCGGAGGTACGCCCAAATTTTCGGGTGCAAATGCAACATCTTCTTCTACAATAGTCGCTACAATTTGATTATCTGGATTTTGAAACACCATACCAGCTTTTTGACGAATCGCAAATAAATTTTCTTCTTGAGAACTATCTAAGCCATCAACAAATAATTTTCCTTCATCTGCAATTAAAATCGCATTCATATGCTTTGCAAGTGTAGATTTTCCACTGCCATTATGTCCGAGAATCGCTGTGAAACTACCTTTTTTAATTTCCAGTGAAATATTCTTTAAAATCAAATTATTTTGTTTTTTTTCAGGTTCAGAATCCGCCGGATAAGAAAATATTAAATTTTTCGCCTGAATCATATTATTTGCCATAAAAATCCCTCTCGGCATTTTGTTTACACCAGACAGCCGTTGCACCACAGGGCAAACACATACCACTTTGTTCCACAGGCAAGCCAATTTCATCAAAATAGACATAACCGCCGAATTTTTTAGTTAATAAACTATTTAAAATATATCCCATCACAGACGGCGATAGCCCTGTTGTATAACTATTAATCAAGAAAAATACAGGATTATCACTTAAAACATTCACGCAATTCTGCACTAATTCATAAATAGAATTTTCTAATTTCCAGATTTCCCCTGCAGGACCTCTGCCATAGCTTGGCGGATCCATAATAATTGCATCATAACGGCGACCTCGTCTAATTTCTCTTAGCGTAAATTTTTCACAATCATCTACAATCCAGCGAATTGGCTTATCTTGCAAATTAGATAAATTTGCATTTTCTCTCGCCCATTGCACCATACCTTTAGACGCATCTACATGACAGACTTCCGCACCTGCATTTGCACAGGCAAGTGTTGCACCTCCAGTATAGGCAAATAAGTTTAATACTTTCACAGGCTTTTTTGCAGTTTTAATTAATTCACTTATAAAATCCCAATTTACAGCCTGTTCTGGAAATAAGCCCGTATGCTTAAAACCAGTCGGACGAATTTTAAATTTTAAATTTTCATAAGGCAATTCCCAATTTTCAGGCAATTTTGCATGAAATTCCCATTTTCCACCGCCGGAATTACTTCTATGATAATGCGCATCGGCTTTTGACCAAAGTTTTAAATTTTTATCAGTTTTCCAAATAACTTGGGGGTCTGGTCTTATGAGTGTGACACCGTTCCAGATTTCTAATTTTTCACCATCAGAAGTATCTATCACACGATAAGATTTCCATTGATTTGACGCTCTCAAACTTCTCGCTCCTAACTATTTTTATTCTGTATCTAATAATAACTGCAAATTTTCTTGTTGCTGTACCGGATACCCTAAATGTATATATGCCGATTGTGTGGCACAACGTCCTCGTGGCGTTCTGGATAAAAACCCTAATTGCATTAAAAACGGTTCACAAACATCTTCCAGAGTAACAGCTTCTTCGCCTAATGCTGAAGCAAGTGTTTCCAATCCAACAGGACCACCGCCATAGCCTTTGATAATCATATCTAACATTCTTCTGTCATTGCTGTCAAGTCCTAACTCATCAATTTCCAGACGATTTAAAGCCATTTTTGCAATTTGTTCTGTAATTTCACCATTGCCAATCACATCAGCAAAATCTCTGACACGTTTTAACAACCGATTTGCAATACGAGGTGTCCCTCTGGAACGTCTTGCTAATTCTAATGCACCGTCAGCCGTACAGGGAATGCCTAAAATTTGTGCACTTCTGCGAATAATATCAGATAATTGCTTTGGCGTATATAATTCTAATCGCTGTACTATTCCAAATCTATCACGCAACGGTGCAGATAATTGTCCTGCTCTAGTCGTTGCGCCAACAAGTGTAAATTCTGGCAAATCCACTCGTAATGACCTTGCGGAAGGACCTTTGCCAACAACAATATCAATGGCATGGTCTTCTAATGCCGGATATAAAATTTCTTCTACAGCTCGATTTAATCTATGAATTTCATCAATAAATAACACATCACCAGCAGACAAATTTGTTAAAATCGCAGCCAAATCCCCCGGACGTTCAATTGCCGGCCCTGTTGTAATTCGCAAATTCACGCCCATTTCACGAGCGATAATAGCCGAAAGTGTTGTTTTCCCTAACCCCGGAGGGCCATATAATAATACATGGTCTAAAGCACCTTCACGGCGTTTTGCGGCTTCGATATAAATTGCCATAATTTCTTTTACTTTATCCTGTCCGATATATTCCGCAAGTGATAACGGACGTAAACCCTTTTCAACACCTGTATCTTCTTCTAGTTCCTGTGTAGATACAAGTCGATTATCTAATTTAAAATCCCCTGTTTCAATCATAAAAACCCCTCATTTCTATAAAATTTAAAAATAACGTTTCGTACTACGAACATAAAACGGCTGAATTTGATTCACAGCTTTTTTACCGAGTTCCTGTTCATAGCTTAAAAAATACAAATGCTCATTACTTTTTGTAATTTTAGACAAATGCCTTGCTAAGTTAGTAAATAATTTTCTAGTATTGCCTAGCATGTCTATCACAATTAAAATTTGTGGTTTTTCACTGCCCTTTATCATTTCTACAATAAAAGCTCTGTCCACATTAGGCTGTGTGCTAAAAAATTTAGAAGCCGATTGCCGAATATGTAACAAAGATTTTTGTGGCTCTCGATAGCTGATACTTTCTAATTCGTTATAAGAAATTGCTTTAATATGTAAATTTCTTGCAATTTTTAAAACTGCTTTTAATTCTACAGAATAAAATTCTTTCCCATAAGAATTGGGATTCAGCACAGCATTCATATTTTGTATTAACTCAAAAAACCGCAAACAATTTAATTTATAGCATTCTACATAACGCTTTGCGAACATAGACAATACTTTATGACTTGTAAAAAACGGAATAAATACATAGCCATCTTGATTCTGTACGGTAATTAATTCTAATTGCACTTGAGAATTATTATTTTCAAACTGCACAGGATTCCGG
Source organism: uncultured Ruminococcus sp. (assembly GCA_947174085.1). Lineage (GTDB taxonomy): Bacteria > Bacillota > Clostridia > Oscillospirales > Ruminococcaceae > UBA3855. Next base: position 5,826 of record CAMWHN010000045.1, on the reverse strand, counting down.
CAAATCACAAAAATATCACTTCTAATCAGAGTCTGTAAAAAAATCCCCCGTTTTGAAATATCCGTCATTGCCAACTGCAATAATTCTTCCAGATTCATAGGCATTCCCTCCATTTTTTAATAGTTTAATATTATTTTGCTTGTCTGCCCATTTCACGCAAAGCGAATTTAATTAATTCTTCTGCTGATAAATTTTCATCTTGTTTTACCAAAATTGGCATAACTTCTTCTTGCCGATAGCCTAAGACTAATAATCCAGCCATTGCCTCTGCAAAATTATCTGCTTTATTATTAATATTTGCTATTGCCGGCATTTCTTGTAACACTGGATTAGTTTTCGCAAGCTTATCTTTTAAATCAAGAATAATACGCTCTGCTGATTTTTTGCCAATGCCTTTAATTTTCATCAAAGCCGAACTATCTCCAGAAGCTACTAACAAAGCAAATCTATTCGGTGTCAAATCTGATAAAATTGCAAGTCCGGCTTTTCCGCCAATGCCTGAAACAGTAATTAACATTTGAAAACAATGCAGTTCTTCTTTTGTTGCAAAGCCAAATAATTCAATTACTGTGTCATGTATTGCCATATGTGTATAAAGCGTTGTTTCTTCGCCAACAGCTCCAATTACAGAAAGTGTTGTTTGTGTTGTTCTGCAAGCATAGCCCACACCTCCACATTCAATAACAACAAAATTTGGTGCAGTTTCTAATATTTTTCCATGTAAACTATATATCATGAATTACCTCTCGTAATTATTCTAATTCATATATTTTTTCATTATTTTCAATGGCAGATAAAATTTTAACAAGCATTTTTTGTGCTGTTCCCTTATCTGCATAAAGTGCAATATATCCTCCATTCGCATATAACCCATATTTTTCTTCTTTTTTGCCTCCATAATTCTTAGTAACATCTATTGTAGTAATATTAGCAAGATTCAAAATTCTTTCTTTATTCTGAGATAATAAATACATAAGAAATTTTCCTTTCATAATAAATTATTTATATTCTTCCCTGACAGCAATGCCCATGACAAATTGCAATTGCCAATGCGTCAGCAGCGTCATCAGGTCTGGGAATATGATTTAATTTTAAAATATTTTTTGTCATTTCCATGACTTGCTTTTTAATCGCCTTGCCATAGCCGACAACTGACATTTTGACTTGTAACGGCGTATACTCATACACTGGAATATTTTTTTTAGAAGCATTCAGAATTAAAATACCTCTTGCCTGTGCAACGTCAATTGCAGTCTTTTGATTAGACGTAAAATATAATTTTTCAATTGCCATACAATCGGGCTGATAAGTTTCAAGAATTTCATGCATATCAGAATCAATCATGCATAAGCGTTCTGTAAATGGCATATAGGCTTCTGTTATGATTGCACCATAATTAATTGGTTTAAAATTCGTTCCTGCATAATCTATCACACCAAAACCCACAATGGCATACCCTGGGTCTATGCCTAATATTCGCATCATAAATCACCCCTAAATCTCATGCAGTTATTATTATAACATAAAACAACCCTATTTTTCAATACCCTAACTGAAATTTTATATTGATTTTTTGGAAAATATTTTGTATAATTAGAATAGCAGGATAACTCTGCAAAAAATTCAGGAGGTTTTTATATGAATTTAGACGAATTAAGACAGAATATTAATTTACTGGACAAAGAAATTTTAAAATTTTTTGAACAGCGTATGGAGCTGTGCAGACAAGTCGCTTTATACAAGCAAGAAAACGGTTTGCCGATTTTTCAGACAGACCGTGAAAAAGAAGTAATTCAACGCATTCGCAGTCAAGCACCAGAGAGCTTAAAAGGTTATTCTTCTGTATTATTTCAAAATATTATGGATATCAGCAAGTATTTACAATACAGAGAATTACACAAAGACGTACAGCCCTATGAATTTAAGCCATTACAATTATCTTCCGCAAGCGTTGCTTGCCAAGGCACAGCCGGCGCAAATTCAGAAACTGCCACAAAACAAATTTTCGGAAAAGATTGTCAACCACAATTTTTCGCAGGATTTGCAGATGTTTTTTCTGCTGTTCAAAATGGTGATGTTCAGTTTGGTGTGATTCCTGTTGAAAATTCCACTGCCGGAAGTGTTGTGCAAGCTTATGACTTAATGGATAAATATAATTTTTATATTAATAAAACTACTGTTGTAGAAATTACAAATTGTCTTGCTGTGAAATCCGGTACAAAATTAGAACAAGTCAAAGAAGTATTTTCTCACCCACAAGCATTATCCCAGTGTTCACAGTTTATTGCAAATCATCATTTTCATGCGAACGAATATAGCAATACAGCAACTGCTGCGCAGATGGTTGCAGAATCTCATGAACCTTTTGGCGCAATCTGTTCTGAAAACTGTGCAGAATTACATGGATTAGAAATTTTACAAAAATCAATTTCTGATTGTGTGCCGAATAATACAAGATTTATTTGCATTTCCAAAGAATTATTATTGCCGGAAGACGCTAACAGAATTTCTGTGATTTTAAAATTACCTCATGAAGAGGGTAGTTTATACAGATTATTAAGCAAATTTTTAATTGGTGATATGAATTTATTAAAACTCGAAAGCAGACCAATTAAAAACGGTAGTTTTGAAGTTATGTTTTATTTAGATTTTAGTGGAAATATTCATGAAACTTCTGTTTGTGCATTGCTGTCAGAACTGACAGAAAATCTCGAATATTTTAAGTTTTTAGGAAATTATAGCGAAATTTAATTATTTTTCTGAAATTTTTTCTTAAATTTGTAATCATGTTGTAAGCATTTGATTTGATTTTGTTATTGCATTCTGCCCGAAAATCATGTATAATAAATATAAAATTTTTGGGACTATGGGAGCGATATTTATGTATTATTGCTGTGCAATTACAGATAAAGGCATTCGACCACATAACGAAGATGCTTTGTTAATTCACAGAACTGTATTAACAGAAGGTGTGACAGAACAAAAACTTTCTAATCCGTTTTTAATTGCTGTTGCTGACGGCGTTGCAGGAGAACAATCAGGTGAAATTGCATCTTCAAAATGTCTGAAAATGTTAAAGCAAATTTCTTTTTCAAGTCGTGTCAACATGGAAAAAAAATTAACTACAATTCATAAATCTCTTGCTAAAATTGGCGCAAAACAAGAACATACCAGAAATATGCAGACAACACTTTGTGCAATGGGTGTTGATGAACATGATATGTTATATAGCATTAATGTCGGCGATTCCAGATTATATCGCTATCGCAATGCAGAATTATTGCAATTATCCAGAGACCAATCTTTTGTGCAAGTATTATTTGAAGAAGGTGTTATTACACAAGAAGAATTGCAACACCATGTTTATAAAAATATTATTTTTCCAGTACTTGGCAATACAGACACCAAACCGGAATTTGATATTAAAAAATATAGCGAAAAAATACTATATGGTGATATTTTATTATTATGTTCAGACGGCTTATCTGACTATGCGCCTAAATCTGAAATGGAGAAAATTCTTGCGTTACAAATTCCTATGGTTCGGCGTTTGCAATTATTAACTGAACTTGCAATGAAACATAATTGTTCTGATAATATTACAGTCATGGCACTCACTCGCCTAAGAGATACCAATTAAAAAAATAATAAAAAAGCCTTTTTGTAAAACTGAAAAAGGCTTTTTATTTTATTTAATTCTGAAAATAACAACTCGGGCAAGTTCTAGGCACTAAAAATGAAACTGCTTGCTTATGATTTACAATATGAAATTTTGATGCATTAGATAAATATTCCCCGTCAATCGTCCAAGGCACATCAATTTTTTCTAATAATTCAATTGTAATATCAGACGCTCGCAAGCAATAAATATTTTCTTCATTAGAAATTTCTTTAATATCACGCAAAAATGATACTGTACGATGTAATTCTGCCAAAGATTCTTGTTTTTTTACAAGCGTTACTTCAAAACTGCCATCATCAAAACAAAAATCACTAATATCAAGTACACCACCGCCCACAGAAGCAGAATTAGTAATCATACCAAACATAAATTCATCTTCAATTACTTCGCCATCACAAGTAATTCTCATAGGATACGTCCGAATATTACTAATTTTTGTGACAGCATTCATCATATAAGCCACTGGACCTAAAATATTTTTAATAGATTGCTTTGTCTCATAAGTAACATCAGTAAATGCACCAAATGCCACAACATAACTAAATCCTTTGTCATTCACAGTGCCAATATCAATTTTTCTTGGAATACCGTCTAATACCATTGCACATGCTTTTGCCATATCTTTCGGAATGGTCATGCTTTTGGCAAAATCATTCATAGAACCACTGGGAATATAGCCAACAGGAATTGTCTGCTCTACTTCTAGCATTCCAGTTAATACTTCATGTAACGTCCCATCACCGCCAGAACAAAAAATATAATCATATAATCCTGAATTAACAGCTTTTATTGTCGCACTTGTCGCATCTTGCACGGCTTGCGTTGGTCTAACGGTTACTTCATAACCTGCTTTTGTCATAATATCCAGAATAGTTCCCAGATAGTTACTTAATTCTGCCTTTCCGGCTTGTAAATTACAGATATAATAAATACGCTTCATGAGTTTAGTTACTCTCCTTTTTATTTAAAATTTTATTCTTCATGCGAAAACCAAAAATTGCAATTACTGTCGCTATACAAGCAATTACAACACAAAGCCAATATTTACCTTGTATAAAATTACTGCCTATTACGACAGATACTGCCAATGCCGGAAATCTTGCCAATGCGGATAATAATAAAAATTGCTTTCCTGACATTTTTGTCAATGGCACAATATAGGTCAATAAATCCTTTGGAATCCCCGGAATTAAAAATAATACAAATACCCAAAAAGAAAGCCGTTCTTCATCTTCCAGAACAGAAAATTTTTTTATTTTTTCTTCAGAAATAAAAAAATGCACTAAGGGTCTTCCAAATTTTTTTACTAGTCCATAAACTGCTAGTGTTCCTAAAACTGTTCCCATAACTGCAAAAATTGTGCCAAATAATCCGCCAAAGAGCATACCGGCTGTAATTTCCAAAGGACCTCCCGGTAAAAAAGCAATCACTATCTGCAAAGCCATCAGCAATATAAATAATAAAGGCGCAAATATTCCGGCTTTTTCTACAAATTCAGAAATTTTAGCTCGTCCAGATTCTGTATTAAATTGCTTGCACATGGGAAGAAAATATTTTACACTGAAATATATTAGCAATATAAAAATTAGAATTATTATAATTTTAAAAATTAATTTTCTTTGATTCGCCATGATAAACGCTCCTTTTCAGATATTATATCACAAAAATCTAAAAAAATCAATATACATAAGTGTCTTTTTTTGTGAAAATTACATGAAAAAAATTTTTTTGAAATTTTTTTCAAAAAACGCTTGACAAATCAATCAAAGTGTGCTATAATAATACATGTTGTGAGGGACACAGCAAAAAACAATAAAATAAGTAAATTATGAGACACTAGCTCAGCCGGTAGAGCACCGCCCTTTTAAGGCGGGTGTCGAGGGTTCGAATCCCTCGTGTCTCATTCCATTAAAGACCGAGAAATCGGTCTTTTTTATTGTTTCAGATAACATTGCAGAAAAAATAGTTTTCAAGGCAATTTCAAAGTCAAGACACAATTCATTTCAGATAAAATGAAATAGAAAAATTTACATAAATTTTTAAAGCTGATTTTATTTTTCACGAAGTTGAAAAAAATAAAACCAGCTTTTTTATTGACCATAAGTAAACAAAGGTAATATAAGCAGAGCTAAACAGAATGTTAC
>CAMWHN010000044.1 GCA_947174085.1 uncultured Ruminococcus sp. | reverse complement strand
TACTTATTTATTATAGCATAATAATAAAAAAAACACAAGCCTTTTTTATACACACAATCAAAATTTCTGCACGAGAAATAAATTATTTTACTTCCAGAAATAAAATATAACAAAACAGACAATACCGGAACTCACAGCACCCAGTAAAAACAACAACCAATTCTTACTAAATTTTTTCTTTTTTTCAGAATTAAAATATTCCAGTGTTTCCATTTGTGCAACATGCAATGGTACTTCATTAACATCTGGTTTTAAATACAAAACAGCACGTTCAAAATAAGCACTATCCGGACGATTAATTTCAATCACTTTCTTATTGACACCTTTAATCATAATATATCCTCCCAAAAATAATTGCTATTCACAATATGGGCAGAAATTTCCGGATTATGCAAAATTTTAATGATTAATATAAAAAGCCGGCAAAATTACCGGCTTTTTCATTATTATCAAACTATTTATACATATCATCAGCTATACTGGTCGCAAACCCATTTAATACTTTCCCCTGTGTCAGTACTTGCTGTAATCCAATGCGTATAATCCCCAGAAGAACGTTCTGAAGCAAATGTTCTGTTTGCAGAATAATATCCGACCAAATTCGTTGTTCGATTATCTGCTGCAACACAACCCTGTACAATATAATTATTCAAACAAACTGTCCAACTAATATTTTCTGCATTAGAAACAGTATTATTTACAGCATCTGCTACATCCCAATAAACGGAACCACTGACAGCAGTCGTATAAACATCAGAATAACTCTCTTTATGACTTACAGTCACGGCTCTGCCATCATAAGAAATTAATACAAATCCATTAAACGGACTTCTTTCAGTTGCTAATGCTGTACGGTCTCTGCTAATATATTTCTGTACAGCAGTTTGTGCCGCATTATAAACCATTTTGGCATTAGAATTAGCGGCTTTAATTCTTGACTTTGTGTAATAAGTAGACATTGTAGGCGCAAGAATCCCAGCTAACACTGTAATAATTGCAATGACAATAATTAATTCAATCAATGTAAAACCTTTTACACGGCTATTTTGTTTTCTCATATTTATATCCCCTCGCTATATAAACTATCTGAACCATGTTTATTTTTGTTCATGAAATATTCATTTATTATAGTATAACATGTTCTGACTTAATTGTCAACAGATTTTCTGCTTTTTTTAAATGGCAGGATTGACAAAAATACGCATCAATTTTTGTAAATATTTCACGTTTACGGACGTGCTGTCCAATTTCCGCTTTCTGCAAAGTAAATTGCTTTCTCAAAGCTGAAATCGGCTTCATGTTTTTCATTATTCGGTGTTGGATATGTTCCAACAAAACTATCATCTTCTGTTTTTTTCAAACAAACCCCAGTGACAACACCATTTTCTATTCTAACTGCCCAAATTTTATCTTGAACATTATTATAATACTGATAAATATAATTGCAAACATCTTGTCTATAAATCAAACCTTCTGAGCTATGGCTGTTATAAATTGTTTGACTAGTATAAACACCAACCTGAATTGGTGTTGTAACCTCACATTCACGACAAGCTGCCATTCCGGCATTATATAATGTTTTTGCTGTAGAATTTGCAGAAGAAAATTTAGCTTTTGTCACATAACCCATCATGGCTGGCACTAAAATTCCTGCTAACACACCAATAATTGCAATGACAACAATTAATTCTACGAGTGTAAACCCTTTTAAAATTTTACTTTTCCCCATGAAAAAACGCTCCTTTCTTCACCAGAACCATTCTATTAACCAGAGCGCAATTCATCAATACTGCTATTTCATAGACTAATTATAGCATACCGTTCATAATTTGTCAATAGTTTTTTTAAAAAAAAACTAAAATAAACCTTACAAAATAGTTGCCATTTTTTTTTCAGAATGTTATAATAATATATAAGCTAATTTTTTAAATAAAAATATAGAACAAGAGGAGAATTTTAAAAAATTATGAAACGATTATTATTAAAAATTATTAGCCTTTTTTTGATTGCAGAATTAATTATTTTGCTGACAGCATGCGCAAAAAAAGAAAATACGGGAACAGGGTATTTATTTACTTGTACCCTTTCGGGAAATCCCCAATGTATTGACCCACAGTATACAGATAACGAAAATGCAGAAACTGTAATAGCCAATATAATGGAAGGATTACTGCAATTAGATGCCTATGGCAGAATTGTTTTAGCCGGAGCAGAAAGCTATCAAATTTCAGAAGACGGTTTAACATATGAATTTAAATTACGCAATGATTGCTATTGGTATCATGCGGGCATGGAAGACAAAGACGCAAAACCTGTGACTTCCAAAGACTATGTATTTGCGTTCCGGCGGTTACTAGACCCAGATACCCATGCACCACATGCGAATGATTTTTTATGCATTCAGAATGCTTCTGACGTTTTAGCCGGAAAACAAAAAACTGAAAAATTAGGCGTTTCCGCACCAAACGGCGCAACAGTTGTTTTTAAACTAGAATACCCCAATGAAGAATTTTTATTATTATTAACACAAAATTGTGCTGTTCCCTGCAACGAAGATTTTTTTATTTCTACCCGAGGACGTTATGGGCTAAGTGACGACACGATTTTATGCAATGGCGCATTTTATTTAACCAAATGGCTATATGACGATTATGCCAGTGGCAATTTTTTAACATTCCGGAAAAATAGCTTGTATCATGATGCAGACCAGATTGCACCAAGTAGCTTACAATTTAATATTATGCGTTCTCAATCCGAAGTTGATGAAGAATTTTCCAGTAAAAATTCTGACTGTATTTTTACAACAACATATCCAATAACATATCTTAATTCTTCAAATTATACTGTTATCACAAACAGTGTCAGAACATGGGGATTAATTTTTAATCCCGAAAACGAAACGTTAAAAAATAATCAGCTCCGGCAGGCTCTTGCCAAAGGCATTAACAGAGAAACACTTTCTGAACACATGAACCAGAATTTTAAAACTGCTTACGGCATTATTCCGCCGGCTGTGCAAATTTTAGGACGTTCCTATCGGGAATTATACGCTGACGAACCGTTAGTAATTCCCTATGAACCAGCAGAAGCCGGTGAATTATTTGATAAAATTTCGCTCCCTATGAACGCAGTAAATGCATTAAAAATTCTAATTCCTGATAGCTTTGATAGCAAAGAAACAATTTTAGCTATCTGCCAAGAATGGCAAACGATATTCGGGCAATATATCGGCATTGAGAGTGTCTCCTATTCTGAATATCAACAAAGACTAACAGACGGTGATTATAGCATTGCTTTATATAGCTTTAAACCAGAATGCAATAGCTGTGAGAATATATTACAGCAAATTTCTGAACAATCTAAATTTTTAGGACTAAACAGCCAAGAGTTTCGTCAGCTATTAAATTCGTTTTCTGATTATGAATTATTAACAGATAAATTCAAACTCTATGGCGAAGCAGAACAAATTATTTTAAATCAGCATGTATTTATTCCCTTATTTTACCAAAATTCTTATTTAATTCATGCTTCTAATAACAAAGATATCTGGTTTAATCCGTTTTCAAAAGCCATTTATTTTCAAAAAGCAAAGCATTTTTCCTAAATTTGAATTTTAGATTTTAGCTAGCTTGCACAAATTTTCCTCCCTTTTCAGAAAATATATAAAAAATTTACATTTACCCCTTGATTTTTTGACAATTCTATAGTATAATAATAACTGGATTTAGATTACAGCTTGCCTCTCCAGAGGCTGAAAGGAGTTTTATTATGGCGGAAGAATACACACCAGAGATTTTCACTCTGACAGACGATGAGGGCAACGAACACGAGTTTGAACTCATGGACATTATGGAAGATAATGGCATAGTTTATTATGCACTTGTGCCTTATTTTGAAGACCCTGAAGCAATGATTGAAGAAGATACAGAACTTGTTGTTCTGAAAATGTTGGAAGAAGATGGCGAAGAATTTCTTGCAACAATTGACAATGATGAAGAATATGAACGTATTGGCAATATATTTCTGGAGCGTATCAGCGAAATGCTAGAGGGCGAAGACGAAGAAGAAGCCGAAACTGACGAAGAATAATCAACAAATTATTAATTTACTGCCTTGTTCGAGTAAATATAGCTATTATAATCCTACAACTATTTTTAGGGAACTTGATGCTCTGACTGAGGATTGCAGACCTCCCGTTTCCGGTGGAATTTTTTCAGCTGGATTCGGACGTTGGGAGCGAGAGACTTTCAGGCGAGTACCCACCTTGCGGTGACGCTAGGTTTTATTCTCTATATGACGGCAAGGCGGTTTATTTAAAAAATGAAAAGCACTTTCTTTTTGAGAGTGCTTTTTATTATATATTATTTTGTTATTTCATGTAAACACATACAAAGCCTTTTAAGAGTGCCATGTGCTACAGTAGAGGAAAAAGTTTAATATACTAATCACTTTCTTTTTCATAATAACCAATTACTTTAGAATTGCTTAAATCCTCAAAAAAATTTATCTGTTTATACTGTTCGTTCATCGTATAAATTAATAATTGGCTTTCTTGCAATGGATAATAAGAAGACCATGTTGCAACTACAGCCCCATCTTTTAATTTTATAGCCCAATAACTATCAGCTTGTGTATTTGCATTCCCAAGTAATAACGTATCTTGAGTAACTAAAGTTCCAGCATAAGCTAAATAATATTGGAAATCTCCGCATTCACCAAATATATAATATTCACCATTATTAGGAATATCAAAAAAATCATTAAGTTCTATTACTTCATTTGTAAAATAATTATAATGAACCCTTGCAACTGAGTTCATTACACAAATATGATCCCGAATATTCATTTTTCTATAAAAAATAAGAAACATTCCACAACAAAAAAATATTATAATCAGACTGAATTTTTTTAAAAAATTTTTTATCATAATTCAATTACCCCCAAAAAATGTAGCATCAACAGAATAACATAATCTTCAAATTTTGTTAAGGAGTGATTTTATTTGAATTGGCGTGAATTACTACAATCTAAGCCAACAAGCAATCGCTGTGCATTACTGGATTTTATCCGTGGTTTGACAGTACTTAACATGATAGCATTTCATGCCTGTTGGGATTTAGTTTATATGTTTCATATGCCTTGGAGCTGGTATTCCAGTTATCCCGCATATATTTGGCAACAATGCATTTGCTGTACATTTATTTTATTATCTGGTTTTTGTTCTGGCATGAGTCGGCATTTATTCCGTAGGGGCTTAACTGTATTTTTACTAGGTGCGATGATTACAGCAATTACAATCATATTTATGCCGGAAAATTTAATTTTATTTGGTGTCTTAACCTGTATCGGCTCTTGCATGTTAATAATGTCCTGCATTCGCAAAATATTAGAAAAAATCCCTGCTTTGCTAGGCATTTTAATTAATTTGCTATTATTCGGCTTTACAAGACATATTGATAATCAATTTCTGGGCATTTGGACAAAACCTTTGTTTTACTTGCCTAATAATTTATATCAAAATTATTTCACAGCCTATTTTGGTTTTCCAAATAATAGCTTTTATTCGACAGATTATTTTGCATTAATTCCATGGCTGTTTTTATTTCTGACAGGCTTTTTTATTTATCAATTTTTGGGAAAAAAAATCTTAAAAATAAACTGGCAAGGCATTAGTTTTATTAATTTTATTGGCAGACATGCACTTGAAATTTATGCCTTACACCAACCTGTAATTTATTTTATATTATTCTTGTTTTTTAATCTTGTAAAATCTGCATAATTAATTTTTTTAATTCTTCTTGAATTGCATTGACAGAACGCATTGTATTATTTTCACAGCATTGCAATATTTTCCAATGTTCCTGTTTAGCAACATACATTGCGACATCATGGCATTTTTGCAAATAATTGCTATCTGCTTCATGAATATCTTTTTTTTCTTCTTTGCCGTTATACCGTTCAGATAATAATTTTTGTGAAACTGCAACAGGCACATCAAGAAAAATAACTTCATCAGGTTTTGGAATGCCTAATTTCTGATATTCCAAATCACAAAGCCATTGATAATAACTTTGCCATTTATCACGGGAAAGCTTTGTCATTTGATAAATCGCATTAGAAGTCGTATATCTGGCAGAAATAATATTTTTTTGATTTTGATAATCTATATGCCAATCTTTGCGATAGCTAATATATCTATCTATTGCATAAAACATACTGGCAGAATAGCAATTTTTTTCTGTATCAGTTTCAGGAATATTTCCTTGCAAATAGTCTGTAATAATTTCACCGCTATAAGAATGATAATTTGGAAACGTCAAAAAACGACAATCTGGAAATATATTTTTTAATAAATTAACTTGTGTTGTTTTTCCGCAACCGTCTAACCCCTCAATAATAATAATTTTCCCATGCATAAAAATTCATCTCCTTTATTGCAAATTTTGCAAAACTTCTTTATAAATTTCATAATCTTCGTGTTTAAAAACATTGAAAATAATTTTTTTCAAACTTGTTTCAGGATTTTGACGTAAATACGTCTTTACAGTATGTACTGCGATTTCACTAGCCAATTGCTTTGGGAAACTTAATTCTCCTGTGGAAATACAACAAAATGCAATGCTTTCTAAATTTTTTTCAGACGCAACTTGCAAACAAGATGTATAACAAGATGCTAGCATTAATTTATCATATTTAGTTATTTTATCATAAATCTCTGGACCTACTGTATGAATAATATATTTTGACGGCAAATTATAAGCCTTTGTAATCTTAGCCGAACCAATTGCTTCTTCATGTCCTTGCTCCAACATCATTTGAAAGCAAATGTCACGCAATTGCAAACCTGCCGAAGAATGAATTGCATTATCAATGCATTTATGACAAGGCAAGAAACAGCCTAACATCGTTGTATTTCCTGCATTTACAATTGCATCGGCATCTAGTCTGGTAATATCCCCTTGCCAAATACAAATATTTTCAACAACTGGTACTAATTCTTGTACATGCACAATGCCTTTTTCCAGTGCCTCCTGTGTCAAGAAATCATCTTGTAAATTTAAAAATTCTTCTGAAATTGGCATAGGCTCTCTTAAATTCATTAAGCTACGCAAAAATAATCTTTGTTGCTTGTAATCATCAGCATTTATCTGCATTGCCTGTATTCTATATTCTGGCATTTCTTGCAGTAGAATTTCATTCAATTTTTTAATTTTATCTAACTGTGTCATCATTTTTTCTCCTGTGTCAAGTGATAACTTAAATCCAGTAATCGAAAAATTTGTTCTTCTTTGACAGAACCATCTAATAAAACCGTAATCCAATGATTCTTATTCATGTGATATGCTGGAAAATGCCCCTCTAGTTGCAAAAAAGAACCTATTAGCAAAGGTTCACATTTGAAATCTGCAATCCAAACAAATTCTTTATTTTTTAATCCTAACTTATTTTTGCTAATTTTCATGATAACCGCAAACCATTTTTGATTATTATCATTTCTTAAAATTGCACTTTCTGGGTCTCTTGTCCAAAGATATTCCGGTTCAGCATGATATTTTTCTTTTGCATACGCAAATAATTTTTTTCGCATAAAATTTAATTCCTCTCAATACGAAAATATACAAAAAAGCACTGCACAAAGTACAGTGCTATTTTTTTTACTAAATTACATTGCATTTTTAATTGCCTGCATTAATTCTGCATACGTTTCATAAGCAGGTAATTCCGGATAGTCTTTTTTAATTTGGTCTGTACTCTTGAATAAGAATCCAGCTTTGCTTGCCTGAATCATGCCTAAATCATTATAGCTATCACCACTTGCAATTGTCTCAAAGCCAATTGATTGCAATGCTTTTACAGTTGTTAATTTAGACTGTTGGCAACGCATTTTATAGCCTGTGATTTCACCATTGTCAGCAACTTCAAGCGTATTACAGAAAATTGTCGGATAGCCCAATTTTTTCATAAGCGGAGCTGCAAACTGTGTAAACGTGTCACTAATAATAATTACTTGACACAAAGAACGCAATTCGTCTAAAAATTCTTTTGCACCGTCCATAGGCTCAATTTTAGCGATTGTCTCTTGAATTTCTTTCAAGCCGAGATTATGCTGTTTTAAAATATTCAGTCTGTACTCCATGAGCTTATTATAATCCGGCTCATCACGAGTTGTTTTTTTGAGTTCTGGCACACCGCTTGCTTCCGCAAATGCAATCCAGATTTCAGGAACGAGTACGCCCTCTAAGTCAAGACAAGTAATTAACATATCAATTACCTCCAATTAATAAAATTTTTTATCAGGGAAAATTTTCCCTTTTTTATTATACAACAAAATTTGAAATTTGTAAAGTGTTTTTTTAATTTCCAAAAATAATTAAATTATCATGACGCATGACTTGCTTTATATTCCGGACTGACATAAATAACAATATAATCTTCTGTTTCTGTATAAACCGTATAACCAGCTTCTTCTAAATATGGGATAGCAATTGGTGTATTTTCATCACCACGACTTAACACATAGAAATCATATCTTTGCATGTCTTTCAGCCCTGTCACAGCTTCTTCAAATTCTTCAATATCTGGATTTGTATTAAAATCATTTCTATCAAATATATAAACTTCTTTTCTGTCTGCAAGATGCGGTAAAAACCAAGTATTTGCAATTACTCTGCCATCTTGCGGAACGCTATCTAAACAAACTTCTAAATTTTTATAATACTGCGGACGATTACAATAAGTGTCTACAAAGCCCATTTTACTGGAAATAAAGCAAAGTGAAGAAATTAAACTTGCAACAGATGCCATTGCAATAATAACATTACGCTTTTCATAGCTAATATCTTTGGCATTCAGCAATGCTAAATAAATAATTAGACAAGAAGGACCATAAATATATTGATACCCAACACCTGCCGCATAACCATAACCTGTACCAATTACTAAATTCATGATAATAAACGGAATCATGAGCAAATATCTATGCAATTTCTTTGTCATGAACGGCAGGAACATGACAGGTACCATAATTTCTAAGAAAAATAATAAACTCGTATCATGAATAAATAAACTAAAGAAATATGTTGGATTCGTCAACACATTTTTGATAATGCTAATAAAACTATCACCTGCTTCAATTGTTAAATTGCCAAATCTAGTAGACGCCATCATATCGCCGTCACCATATTCTCTCAGCCAATTACTGATAAGCACAAAATAAATTCCTGATATTGCAAGTACAGCAAGACCATGTAAACGCTTCCAACCTTTTTCTTCAATCATGAAATACATGCCAATGCATATGACATATAAAGGCGCATCTTCTTTGACAATACAAGTTAATACACTCATGATATAAAATAAAATATATTTTCTTGTATCTACGGCATATAACAGCCACATTAGCAATGTCGGCAAAAATGCATTTTCATGAAAATCATAAAAATTCGGTGTGACTAATCCAGCATAAAATATATATATCATACAAACAGCTATCTGGATTGCACCTTTGTAACCATGTTTTTTTGCAATTAAATATAGCGGAATTAATCCCCCCATTTCTAAAACAGCTTGTCCGATTAACAGCGTATTTTCATCTGGGAAAATAGCATAAAACGGCACAAGTAAATAATAAATAAATGACGCATGCACATAAAAATGTGACAAAAACATATCACGTTCACAAGTTGTTACGGCTGTTAAATCTGTTTTCATTGACCAGAACATTTGTACAAAAATTCCGAAATCATAACAAGAACTGCTAAACGTTCTATGACGTAAAATAGATGTCACACTTACATAAATAACAACTGCAATCGCAATAATTGCAATAATAATTGCTGTGATTTTATCCGGAATTTTTTCAAGTCCTTGATGTGAAACTTTTCCCATTAAATAGCTCATAAATACAATAGCTACTAACGTAATACAAAGCGCAAAATAATAATTTTCAGTTTGCATGCGCCATGTGACAGAAATTACAAAAAAAAGTAGTCCGATTAATAATACGATTTGGTCAATGATTTTAAATTTTTTCGGCACTAGATAATAAATAGCTGTTAATAATAGAAATCCAAATAACAACCATACAATACTGCCTACAACAGGAACTGCTTTGATAAAATCTTTCCATAGAAACAATGCATCAATTCCATCTTTGCGCTGCATTTGCAACACAATAGAAGATATTAGAAAATACATTCCTACAAATCGACACATGAACATATCTGGAATGCCACAGCGAATCAAAAACGCTTTCACGCCCGAAAGCATCGCCTTTGCTTTATCATTCAAAATTGCTTTCATGTTTTAAAAATTTCCTTTCTTCTTTTGTGTATTTCATTATAGCATATTGCTTTTTATTTGTCAATCACATTCTAGTGATTTTACCATAAAATTTCTGAAATTTGTGCATATTTCACAGGTTTTCAATATTTTTCGCAGGTTGTTACTATTCTATGCGAAAATGAATTTTCTATGCTTATTTCAAAATAAATCCTATCAAAAAAGAAGAACGGCATTTGCCGTTCTTCTTATTTTTTAATTTCAAAAATGATTATCGAAATTAATCATCTTTTCTGCGTGTTACTAACAGAGCAATACCAGAAACTGCAAGTAAACCAACTGTTACTACAATTGCTTCTGAGCCTGTTTTCGGGCTAGTATTTGATGTACTTGTATTGTTAGATGTTGCTCTATTGGTTACAGGTGTAGTAGTTCTTGTAACTGCACTATTTGTTCTTACTGTCGTTGTTCTTACTGTCGTTGTTCTTGCTGTGCTGGAAGAACGTGGAGCAGCTGTAGTTGCAGTAGTTGTTGTTGTTGTTGCCTCTGTGGTTGTTGTAGTTGTTGTTGTATCATTACCATCAGTAGCAGGTTTCTGATTGCCATCGCCATTATCATCAATAGAATCAGCACCAGTTGGTCTCTTAGTAGTAGTTGTAGTTGTTGTTTCTGTTACTGTAGTTGTAGTTGTTGTTTCTGTTGTTGTGGTTGTAGTTGTTGTTTCTGTTGTTGTTTCTGTTGTTGTTTCTGTTGTTGTTTCTGTTGTTGTGGTAGTTGTTGTTGTTTCTGTTGTTGTGGTTGTAGTTGTTGTTTCTGTTGTTGTGGTTGTAG
>CAMWHN010000043.1 GCA_947174085.1 uncultured Ruminococcus sp. | reverse complement strand
TACCATAACAGATATTGCTAGTATGATATTAATTGGTGTGATAACAGGAATATTTATGCACATGGATTTGGAATTAATTGCACCGTTTTTCACAAGTGGTTTGTTTTTATTATACAATTTGATTCAAGTTATTATACGTAATCATATGATAAAAAATAGTGTACAGACGTTGGCAAATTTAGTGGAATATCAATCTAAATTGATTAGAATTTATCGTAAACATCAAGAGCCAGAAGAATATTATATTCATGCACCTGTGATGTGTTATGAAACACCAACAGAAATTTTAAAATCAGTTTCTTGTGTATGGTCAAAACATGTTTCTTACAAAAAAGATGTGGATTATTTAATTTATTATAGTTTATCAAAACCATCTTTTTTCTGGTTTCCTGAACAGGAAAAAAATATAACTTTGCCTTATGTAATAGGCATGTGTATGTCAGCAGCATTTTTTATTATTTGGCTTGCTATTTATTTTTCAACATAAAATAAAAGAGGAAAAATCATGAAAAATATTATTGTATTAGTTTCTGGTGGCGGAACGAATTTACAAGCTTTAATTGACAAGCAGGAACAGGGCGAAATTAAAAACGGAAATATTTCTTGTGTGATTTCGTCAAATCCAAATGCTTATGCTTTGCAACGTGCAGAACAGCATGGGATTAAAACACTTGTTTTGCCAAGAAAAAATTTTGAAAATAATCATGTGTATAGTCTGGCTTTACTGGATATGCTAAAACAAGAACAAGCTGATTTAATTGTTCTTGCCGGTTTTATGATTATTTTAGATAAAATTTTAATTCAAGCTTATGAAAATAGAATTATTAATGTACACCCTGCTTTAATTCCTGCTTTTTGCGGAGACGGATTTTATGGCTTGCATGTGCATGAAAAAGCTTTGGAAAAAGGTGTGAAATTAACTGGTGCGACTGTGCATTTTGTGAATGAAATCTGTGACGGCGGTGCAATTATTTTGCAAAAAGCTGTTGCAATTCAAAAAGGCGATACACCAGAAATTTTACAAAAGCGTGTCATGGAACAGGCAGAATGGCAGATTTTGCCAAAAGCTGTTAGTCTGTTCTGTGAAGAGCGTTTGCAAATTGAAAATAATCATGTCTGGATTATTGATTAATATATTATCTTGAAAGGGGATAATTATGCAAGTTTTAGATATTTACGAAGAATTAAAACAAAATTCTTACCCTGGGAGAGGGATTATTATTGGCAAGTCTGCGGATAGCAAATTTGCTGTAACGGCATATTTTATTATGGGCAGAAGTGTAAATTCTCGTAATAGAGTTTTCACAACAACAGAAGACGGCATTAAAACAGAAGCCGCTGACCCGTCTAAACTGTCTGACCCGCATTTGATTATTTATTCTCCTGTCAGAGTATTGGGCAATAAAATTATTGTCACCAATGGTGACCAGACAGATACTATCTATGAACTTATGGATAAGCAACAGACGTTTGAACAGTCTTTGCGTACTCGTGAATATGAAGATGATGCACCAAATTATACACCTAGAATTTCAGGCATTATGCATGTTGGTGATGGGAAATATAATTATGCAATGTCTATTTTAAAATCTGCTGACGGTAATCCTGACAGTGTAGAACGTTTTACGTTTTCTTATAGTAATCCAATTGCAGGCTATGGACATTTTATTCACACTTACATGAATGATGCAAATCCATTGCCTAGCTTTGAGGGCGAACCTAAGAAAATTACTATTCCTAATAATTTAGATGATTTTGCTGAAAATCTCTGGAATGCTCTAAACGAAGATAATAAAGTTTCTTTGTTTGTGCGTTATATTAATATCGAAACAGGCGAATCCAATTCTAAAATTATTAATAAATATACAAAAGTATGATATTTCCAGAACGGAAAAATATTTATTATGTCAGCACATTTTTTGGCGATTGGGAGGCTTTGGGCATTACGTTGGATAAGCAATATGTTTATATTGGTCATGTTGGCATGACTGATAGTATTGAATTATATGAAATTTCTGATAAAACATATTTGCAATTTATACAAGCTTATCAAAATGAAAATTATGATATGTTAGAACAGCTTCGATATGAACTTTATCTAACGCCTTGCATTGCCTTTAAATATTCTAATTATGAACCAAATCCGATTGCATTAATGACTTATAATGATTCTGAACAATATCAGGAATATTGTAATTTTGTTAGTAATCATGTAATAACAGAAGCTGTATTTTCTGAAAATACAGTGATATTAAAATCAATACAGGGTGAATCTCTCACCCTGAAATTAAATTTATCTAAATTCAAGGAGGAAAATTCCAATGGCAAATGAAATGCTTTTAAAATACGGCTGTAATCCAAATCAAAAGCCGTCTAAAGTTTTTATGGAAGACGGTTCAGAATTGCCAATTACTGTATTAAATGGCAAAGCGGGCTATATTAATTTACTGGACGCTCTCAACGGCTGGCAATTAGTAAAAGAATTAAAAATTGCAACAGGTGTTTGTGCGGCAACTTCTTTTAAGCATGTTTCCCCTGCTGGTGCGGCAATTGGCAGACCATTAAGCGATACACTTAAAAAAATTTATTGGGTTGATGATTTAGGCGAATTATCACCATTGGCATGTGCTTATGCAAGAGCCAGAGGTGCTGACAGAATGTCTTCTTATGGTGATTTTATTGCATTGTCTGATAAAGTTGATGTTTGTACAGCAAAAATGATTCAACGTGAAGTTTCTGACGGTATTATTGCACCAGCTTATGACGAAGAAGCGTTAGAAATTTTAAAATCTAAACGCAAAGGAACTTACTGTATTTTACAGATTGATGAGAATTATACACCAAATCCAATTGAACATAAACAAGTTTACGGCGTAACTTTTGAACAAGGCAGAAATGAATTAGCAATTAATAAAGAATTATTATCTAATATTGTAACAGAGAATAAAAATATTCCTGCTGATAAATTAGATGATTTATTAATTTCTTTGATTACGCTGAAATATACACAATCTAATTCTGTATGCTATGTCAAAGACGGTCAAGCAATTGGTATTGGTGCGGGTCAGCAATCTAGAATCCATTGCACACGTCTTGCAGGGCAAAAGGCTGATAACTGGTGGCTTCGTCAATCTCCACAAGTGTTAGGCTTGCAGTTTGTGGATAATATCCGCCGTGCTGATAGAGATAATGCAATTGATGTTTATATCGGCGATGAATACGAAGATGTTCTGCGTGACGGCGAATGGCAAAGAATTTTCAAAGTAAAGCCTGAAGTTTTCACTGTGGAAGAAAAAAAGGCTTGGCTTGCCCAAAATACTGATGTTTGTTTAGGTTCAGACGCATTTTTCCCATTCGGTGATAATATCGAACGTGCGAAAAAAAGCGGTGTTGCTTATATTGCAGAACCAGGAGGTTCTATTCGTGATGATAATGTCATTGAGACTTGTAATAAATATCAAATTGCAATGGCATTTACTGGTATTAGATTATTCCATCATTAATCATTAACAATTAGTGAGGATTTTAGCATGACAAAAAAATTATCTTTTGCTTCATTGCTATGTTTTGTAATATATTTTATCTTGCAATTTGTGATAATTTTTTTCCCAAAGCTTTATTTATGGGCATTCGCTCCTGATTTAACAGTAGAATTACCTTTGTCTGTTCAGCTATCTTTAGTTGGACAGGCACTGTGTATTTTGCCATTTGGAGCTGTTTGCTTTTTTAGCTATTTTAAAAAAAATATCACGAAAATAAATAGCTATATGATGATTATTCTTGCACCTGTGTTATATTTTATGAAAACAATTTTGAGTAATTTTATTTTTATGCAAACCGTAAATGGAGATGCAGTTTCTAACATGACAAGAGGTGTGGCTAAAGCGTACGAATGCATTTTTATGGCAACTACAAGGGTTTCTTACTTGGGAAAGGCTTCGCTAATATTAATTTGCTGTGCAGGTGTATTATCTATCACAAAATATAAAACATCTGAAATAAATGAGATTACATTGATAAAAAAACTATCTCTTGTTTCTTTGCAATGTTTTATGATTTGTTGTATGTTGCAGATTGAGATTATTTATTTTCCAGATTTTTATACAATAGGAAATATAGAAACAAACAGTTTTTTTGTAAGATTATCTTTTATTTGGCAAGTATTATATATTTTGCCATTTGGAGCTATTAGTTTTTGGAATTATTCAAAAAAAAAATATGACATTTGTTACTAGCCTGATTACTGTTATTCTTGCACCATTATGTTATAGTATTGCAGAAATTCTAAGCCGTTTTTTGGATATTGAATTTTCTATGAGAAGTTTGGCATTTATTGAAATGCAGAGTTCGGTATTTGATAACGGAGAAAATACATTATTTACTACTATGTATATGATATTGTCACTTGTTTCTTTATTACAATTTGCTTCACTAGTATTAATTTGTTGTACAAGTACAGTTGCATTACATATCACAAAATATGAAATACATGGAAGAAATGAGGTTACATTATGATAAAAAAATTATCTCTTGCTTCATTGCTATGTTTTGTAATATATTTTATATTGCAGTTCGTGATAATTTTTTTCCCAAATCTTTATTTATGGGCATTCGCTCCTGATTTAACAGTAGAATTACCTTTGTCTGTTCAGCTGTCCTTAGTTGGACAGGCACTGTGTATTTTACCATTTGGAGCTGTTTGTTGCTTTAGCTATTTTAAAGAAAATATCACGAAAATGAATAGCTATAGTATCGTCATTCTTGCACCTATACTATATTTAACGGGAATAATTCTAAGTAATTTTATATATATGCAAACTGTAAATCATTCAGATTTTATTTCCCTTGTGGGAATGGACGGGATTGCATTGTTAAATTATATTCGTACAGCAACTGGAATGATTTCCTGTTTGGAAAAAGCTTCGCTAATATTAGTTTGCTGTGCTGGTGCAATTGCATTATACATCACAAAATATGAAAGAAATGAGGGGGAATTATGACAAAAAAATTGTCTCTTGCATCTTTGATTTGTTTCGGGATTTATTTCGTACTGCAATTTATTATCATCTTTTTCCCAAATCTTTATACAGGACTATTTGCTCCTGATTTAACAGCAGAATTGTCTTTGTATGTGCAACTCTCTTTGGTCGGACAAGCATTGTGTATTTTTCCGTTTGGAGCTGTCTGCTTATGGAGTTATCTCAAGAGAGATATCACACTTGTTAACAGTATTGTCACTGTCATTCTTGCACCTTTACTATATATCATAAAAACACTTTTGAGTAATTTTATTTATACAACAACAATTATGACAGGTATAACATCTCTTGACGGAGCAGATAGCCTTGCATTATTCGGTATTGTACGTATGGTATTGTCATTTGTTTCTGTATTACAGTTTGCTTCACTTGTGTTAATTTGCTGTGCTGGTGCAATTGAATTATATATCACAAATTCTCAAAAAGAAGGAAACTAACATGGAAATAAATTTTAATGAAGATTATCTACAACAAGCACATAAAGCTAGTTTTCAGAATCAAGAACAAATTCAAAAAAGTAATTTATGTGGTTGCTTTTATTGTGAAAAATTTTTTAACGCAAATCTTGTTGATGATTGGGTAAATGATAGAGAAGCAAAAACGGCAATTTGTCCTTATTGTGGCATTGATAGCGTGCTAGGTGACGCAAGCGATTATGAGATTACGGAACTATTCTTGCATGCTATGCGAAAAAAATTTTTTTAATAATTATTAAAAAGGAGGTTTTTTCTATGAAAATTTTAGTTGTCGGCGGTGGCGGTCGTGAACATGCCATTATTATGAAACTTGCTGAAAGTCCGAAAGTAACAGAATTATATTGCACACCTGGGAATGGTGGCATTTCCAGATATGCAAAATGCTTTGATGTGAAAGCAACAGATATTGTTGGTGTTGTTGCACTTGCAAAGCAATTACAGCCAGATTTAGTTGTTGTTGCACCTGATGACCCATTAGTTTTAGGCATGGTAGATGCATTACAAGCAGAGGGATTCAAAACATTTGGACCTAAAGCAAATGCTGCGATTATTGAGGGAAGTAAAATTTTTTCTAAAGAATTAATGAAAAAATATCAGATTCCTACAGGTGCATATGAAGTATTTACAGATAGTGCATCTGCAATTGATTATATCAAACAGCAAAATTCTTATCCGACTGTAATTAAAGCAGACGGCTTAGCATTGGGCAAAGGTGTCATTTTAGCCCAGAATGAACAAGAAGCAATCGAAGCTGTCACTGAAATGATTGATAATAAGAAATTTGGTGAAAGCAGTGCCAGAATTGTCATTGAAGAATTTTTAACAGGCCCAGAAGTTTCTGTTTTGTCATTTACAGACGGCAAAACAATTATCCCAATGATTTCTTCTATGGATCATAAAAGAGCATTAGATAATGATGAGGGCTTAAATACTGGTGGTATGGGAACAATTGCGCCTAATCCATATTATACAGAAGAAATTGCACAAGAATGTATGGAGAAAATTTTCAAGCCAACGATTCAGGCTATGGAAAAAGAGGGCAGAACTTTTACAGGGTGTTTATATTTTGGCTTAATGCTTACAGAACAGGGTGCAAAAGTCATTGAATATAATTGCCGATTTGGTGACCCTGAAACACAAGTTGTATTACCTTTGTTAGATACAGATTTAGTAGATATTATGCTTGCAATTTATGATGGAACGCTTGCAGAATTGCCTGTCACATGGAAAAATCAAAATTCTGCTTGTGTTGTTATGGCAAGTGGTGGTTATCCAGTCAAATATGAAAATAATAAATTAATTTCTGGTTTAGATGAAAAAGGACAAGTCAAAAATGCATTTGTCTATCATGCAGGAACGAAATTTGAAGAGAATCAATTTTTTACAGCAGGTGGCAGAGTACTCGGCGTAACAGCGGTTGCTGATACACTGGAGCAAGCACTTACACAGGCTTATCAGTGTGTAGAAGAAATTAGTTTTGAAAAAATGCATTACCGTCATGATATTGGACAACGTGCATTGCGTGCGAAACAGGGGTGATGCCTTGTGCATCCGAAATTAAAACGCTGTTTTATTTGTGGACAGTATGCGAATATTTTATTTTTAATATTTACGTTTGTATCAGTCGTGTATTACTGGTCTATTAAAAGACATAATTTAGAAATTGTTGCATTAGAAATTACAGCTTATACAGTCGAAACAGGCGGTTTTGTATTTATGCTATTTTCGTTGATTAATTTTTGCAAAATCGTTCGTGAAAGATATATCATGAAAACAGCAATGCTAATTTATTTAATAACTGAAATTATTATCATGATTATGGATTTTAACGCAGATAAAATTAGCTTTTATAATTCAGCGTCTATGGCATTGAATTTAGCACATTCAATTTTTTCGGCTGTGATTTGTTTTACCTATCTGTCGTTAGAGCCTAAAAATATATCACTAGAAATTGCAATTATTATTACAGAAACTATTATTTTATCCGGCATGTTTGGCGTTGTATTTGGCTTACATGTTTATGTTTCTTTGTTTGCTAATTCTATTGCCTATGTTGTATTTTTTTCTATGATGCGGTTTTTATTATCACAAGAACGTATTATGATTGACTGTCACGGCGATAAAGCTAAAGAATATAAATTTAAAAGTTCGTTTTTTGATGAGTAATCATAAATAATTAGCCCTGATGATATGTTACATCAGGGCAAAATTTCGAGGTGATTTTCTTGCTAAATACCAGATTATTATATTTAAGAGAAAAAACAGCAAAATTAACAGATTCTGCGGGCGTTTATCTCATGAAAGATAAAAAAAATCAAATTATTTATATTGGCAAAGCAAAAAATTTACATAAGCGTGTGAGTAGCTATTTTAGAATTGGTGCAGAACATTTGCCGAAAGTTGAAAAAATGATTTCTCATGTATGGGATTATGATTTTATTGTCACGGATTCCGAACAGGAAGCTTTATTATTAGAATGCAGTTTAATTAAACAGCATCAGCCGGATTATAATATTTTGCTCAAAGATGACAAAGGCTTTTATTATATTAAAATATCTCAGGAAGAATATCCCAGAATTACAGTGGAAAAACAAAAAACAAGTACCGGAAAATATATTAAAACTTATACAAGCGGATTTGTTGCAAAATCTGTTGTAGAAGAAGTAAATAATATATTTAAATTACCGACTTGCTGTAAAAAATTTCCGCAGAGTTTTAAAAAAGCCAGACCATGTTTGAATTATTATATAAAAAAATGTTCAGGTATTTGTCAGGGGCATATTTCTCAAGAAGATTATCAAAAATTAATTTTACAGGCAATTAATTATATTCAGAACGGAAGTATTAATTCTATAGAACGTATGCAGAAAGAAATGGAAGAAGCGTCAGAAAATTTGGATTTTGAAAGAGCTGTAATATTACGGGATAGAATTAAAGCAATTCAAAAAGCAAGCGAATCTCAAAAAATTATAGATAATAATTTTAAAAATACGGATATTATTGCCGTTGCAAATTATCAAGATAATTTATGTATTTCTGTTTTGGTATATCGTGAAGGAAAATTATATGATAAATTAAATTTTAATTTTCAAGAAAATATAAACATAGAAGAATCTGTATTAGATGCATTTGTATTGCAGTTTTATCATGGCAGAACAGATTTGCCAAAAATGATTTTATTAGAATCTGAATTAGCAGAAATGAAATTTATTGAAAATATGTTATCAGAACAGGCAGGATATAAAATTAAATTACTTGTGCCTAAAAAAGGCAATGGCTTGCAACTGGTTCATATGGCGAAACATAATGCTATGGAATACATTGCAATTCATGAAAATAGAACCAGCAAAGAATTATTGGCAATAGAAGCGTTAGGTAAATTATTAGGCATGTCTAATATTCCAGAATATATTGAAGCTTATGATATTTCTAATTTTGGGTCAGAATCAGAATCTATGGTTGCCGGAATGGTTGTTTTTGAGAATGGCAGACCGTTGAAAAAAGCGTATAGGCGTTTTAAAATTAAAAATTTACAAAATCAAAATGACTATGCTTGCATGCAAGAAGTAATTCGCAGAAGATTAAAATATTTAGATAATAATAATAATACTGGATTTGGCAGAAAACCAGATTTAATATTATTAGACGGCGGTAAAGGGCATGTTCATGCTGTTCAGGAAATAATACAGGAAATAGCACCAGAAATCGCTGTATTCGGCATGGTGAAAGATAATAAGCACAGAACCAGAGCAATTGCAACCAATGATGGTGAAATTAGTATTTCCAGTACACAGAATGCATTTTATTTAATTACTAGAATCCAAGATGAAGTGCATAGATATGCAGTTGCTTATATGCATAAAAAACATAAAAAATATAGCTTTTCTTCGGAGCTGACAAAAATAGAGGGTATCGGCGAAAAACGTGCGCAAAAATTAATGTTATATTTTAAAACCAGAAATGCGCTGTTATCGGCAAGTGTACAGGATTTGCAAAAAGCAGGCATTTCTGAAAAAACGGCTTTGCATGTATATAACTATCTGCATGAATTGGAAATAGAACAGGAGGATTTTTCATGAGAGTAATCACAGGTAGTGCCAAAGGAATTAAATTAAAAACGCTGGAGGGGTTAGACGTTCGTCCAACTACTGACAGAGTAAAAGAAGGTATGTTTTCAGCAATTCAGTTTGAGATTTCTCATGCAAGAATATTAGATTTATTTGCAGGAAGTGGGCAATTAGGTATAGAAGCATTAAGCCGTGGTGCAAAACAAGCTGTTTTTGTTGACCAGTCAGCAAAAGCATTAGCAATTGTAAAAGAAAATTTAAAAATAACTGGTTTGCTAGATTATGCAGAATTATATCACAGAACAGCAGAGCAGTATTTAAATGCTTGTCCAGAACAGGCTTTTGATATGATTTTTCTTGATGCGCCGTATCGAATGCAGATTCTTGAAAAAATAATGCCTAGTTTAAGTAGAATTTTAAAATCAAATGGCAAAATTATTGCAGAACATGAAATAGATTGTAAATTACCTGAAAAAATTTTGAATTTATACTTGCAAAAAGAATATTTCTATGGTAAAATAGTAGTATCAGTATTTAAAAAGCAAGAGGAGGTATAAATGGCATGAGAAGAATTGCAGTTTGCCCCGGTAGTTTCGACCCTGTAACGTTAGGGCATTTGGATATTATTACAAGAGCTTCTATGCTGTTTGATAAAGTAATTGTGTTAATTTCTACCAATGCAACAAAAAAAGAAGCGAGTTTTACTGCTACTGAACGAATGCTTATGATTGCAGAGGCAACGGCGCATTTAGATAATGTTGTGATTGATATTCTGGACGGTCTGCTTGTGGATTATGTCAAACGTGTACAAGCCGTTGCTATTGTGAAAGGCTTGCGTGCAGTCAGTGATTTTGAGTATGAATTTCAAATGGCTTTAACAAATAAAGTATTATATGCAGGTGCGGAAACTGTATTCTTGACAACAAGTCAGGAAAATATGTATTTAAGTTCTAGCGTTGTAAAACAAATTGCATATTTTAATGGCGATATTAGCCCATTTGTACCGGCATGTATTTTAGAAATGATTCAGCAACGATTGATGAAAGAAAGGGGAGCTTTTGACGATGAGTATTGAAGAAATTCTTGAAGATATGGACGAGTTGCTTGATAAAGCAACGGCTGTGCCGTTTTCGTCACATAAATCTGTAATTGATGCGGAACGAATGCGAGAATTAATTAATGATGCTAGGTTAAATGTTCCTCAAGAAGTCAAGCATGCCCAAATGATAGAATTTGACCGTGATAGAATTATCAAAGAAGCTGAGGCAAAAGCAGAAAAAATTGTCCGTCAGGCAGAAGAACGTGCCAAGGCAATTGTAGATGAAGAAGTAATTGTAAAAGAAGCCAAAAAACGTGCGTTAGAAGCTGTTACAAAAGCAAAAGATGAATCTGATGCCATTCGTGAAGCAACAGATAATTATGTGAAAGGACGTTTTCATGAAGTAGAAGAATATTTAAGTGTCGCATTGCAGGACGTGCAACGCCGTAGAAAAAAATTTGAAGAATTAAAACAGAAAAAAACAGGTACAAAAAATAATAAATCTAAGAAATAGTTGATTATTTATAGAT
>CAMWHN010000042.1 GCA_947174085.1 uncultured Ruminococcus sp. | reverse complement strand
TTTATATACTATATACCAATACTTCCGTTCATATCCACATAGACATGAATTTTTGCAATTTCCTTTATTTTTGAAGATTTTTCCAGAGTATTTCTTATAAATTGCCGAAATACCTGTGTGTTTTTGCATTTTAAAATCATTCGCCAACGATATTTGCCTTTAATTTTTTCGTACATGCAGGGCATTGGGGGTAATATCCGCAAAGGAATTTTTTCAGAATAACTTGCTAATACTTCCTGCATACATTCTGAAAATTTCTGCGCTCCAATTGCAATGACATCTTCTTTTTCGCTAGTAAAATTCACAACGCAAATATCACAATACGGCGGAAATAATAATGTTTTTCGTAATGCAAGTTCTTCTTTTACAAATGCTTCATAATTCTGTTCTGCGGAGAATCTAAGCACATAATGCTCCGGCAAGAATGTTTGTAAAATCGCACGACCAGATTTTTCACTTCTGCCACTTCTGCCGACAACTTGTGTCACAAGACTAAATGTCCGTTCATAACTTCTGAAATCACCTGAAAAAAGTGCTTTATCGACAGAGACAACGCCCACAAGCGTTACATTCGGAAAATCTAGTCCCTTGCCTATCATTTGCGTGCCTAGCATAATATCATATTCGCCGTTTCGGAATGCTTCAAAATTTTTTTCATAAGCATTTTTTTTACTTGTTGTGTCAGCGTCCATGCGCAAAATTCTAGCTTCCGGCAATCTTGATAATAATTCATCTTCTAAACGCTGTGTACCAAAGCCCATTCTGCGAAGTTTTTTGCCATTACAGGATGGACAATTTTCTGGTACAGGCTTAGAATAGCCACAATAATGACAATGCAATAAATTATCCGGCTTATGCCACGTCATAGGAATCAAGCAATTTTCACAATAAACAGGCTTATTACAAATACAGCAACTAATAATCGTATGATAGCCACGGCGATTTAATAATAATATACTCTGTTCTTTGTTTTTTAAATTTTCTTGAATCGCTTCAAATAATCTGCGACTAAATACAGAAAAATTTCCGGCATCACGTTCCAATTTCATGTCAATTGTTTCTACTTCCGGCAAGGGCATATTCCCATAACGCTGTTTTAATTCTACTAGCTGATAAATATTTTTTTCAGCATTATAATAACTCTCAATTGTTGGCGTTGCAGAAGACGGGAGCAAAACAGCTCCATGATAACGGCAACGCTGTTTTGCAACTTCAATCGTATCATAACGGGGAGCAGATTCTGATTTATAAGAACGCTCGCCTTCTTCGTCCATGATAATTAGTCCTATATTCTGCAATGGTGCAAAAACAGCACTTCTTGTGCCAATAATAAAATCTGCTTCACCTGTTTTTGCACGTTCATAAGATAATCGCCGTTCACTATCAGAAAGCCTGCTGTGCATTAATGCAACACGATTGCCGAAACGTTTTTGAAATCTTTGTACGGTCTGCGGTGTCAAGCTTATTTCCGGTAATAATAATAATACAGATTTTCCTAATGCAAGTGTTTTTTCTGCTAGTGCTTCAAATACAGAAGTTTTTCCGCTTCCTGTCACGCCTTTTAATAAAAAACAGGCAGGCTTGCTTGTTTCCAGATAAGGCGAAATTTTATTATAAGCTTTTTGCTGTTCGTCAGAAAGTATTAATCTGGGCAAATCTTCTTGTATCTGAATGGCTTTAACAGATTTAGATTTTTTTCTTACATGGGATAATTTTTTTATCACAGCAGATGGCAAAATTGCTGTAATCGCATCATAATAGCTACAGAACGTATTTTCACGCAACCAGTATACTAGTTGCATTTGTTCTTGATTTAATACAGGCATATCATCTAGCACAGATAAAATTGTTTTTAATTTTAAATCCTGATTTTGTTCAGATTCTGGTTCTATTGCCATGACAAAGCCAATCACATTGCGATTTGCTTTCCCAAATGGCACATGCACTCTGCAACCAATTTTACAAGCAATTTTTTCTGGGATTTTATAGCTATATAAAATATCTGCCGAATATGCAGAACCTACATGCACAGCAACTAATGCAATTTCAGACATTATTGCAAAATGATTTTATCATCTGTTGATACTTCAATAATTTTATATTCGCCTTTTGCAAATTCATCAACAGCAGTTTTCACTGGCTTTTCTTCAAGCACTTCGCCGTTTTTGTAAAGCTCATCTGCAATTTCTCTGGCTCTCTTAGCAACGCCAATTACAAGAGAATAACAACTTTCGTTTTTGGTAATCATCTGTGTAATCGCTGGTCTTAACATAATTAAAAACCTCCTGAAAATAAATTATAATTTATGCGTTCTGAATTTTTAATTCTTCCGCACGGATAATAGATTTAAAATCTGCAATCGCTTCTTGCAAAATATCATTGATAATGCAATAATCATATTGATTCTTATAAGTTAATTCTTGTTCCGCTTGTTGCAGACGTTGATTAATTACTTCTGCTGACTCTGTGCCACGATGTTCCAAACGTTTTTTCACAGCGTCTAAACTAGGAGGCGCAATAAAAATAAATTTTGCATCTGGACAAAGTTTTCTAATCTGCATTGCGCCATTGACTTCAATTTCTAAAATAACATGTCGTCCATTGGCTAAATTTTCTTCAATCGGTTTCCTAAGCGTTCCGTAATAATTTTCACAATAAGATGCATATTCTAAAAATGCATGTTCTGCAATTAGATTTTCAAACTGTTCACGACTTAAAAATTGATAATGTACACCATCTATTTCGCCTTCACGTGGCTCTCTAGTTGTCGCTGACACAGAATAATAATATTTTTCATCTTTGAGAATTTGATTTAAAATTGTCCCTTTTCCGCAACCTGACGGCGCAGAAACAACAATTAAAAGACCTTTACTCATGCAAACACTCCCTTTCTATAAAATTATAAACTATTCAATATTTTGAATTTGTTCCCTAATTTTTTCAATTTCAGATTTAATTTCCACGACAATAGTCGTGATATTTACATCTTGAATTTTAGAACCGATTGTATTGACTTCCCGATTCATTTCCTGTACAATAAAATCTAATTTTCTGCCAATACTGTTATTCGTTTTCAGCAATGCTTGCATTTGGGATAAATGACTTCTTAAGCGTACAGTTTCTTCATCAACAGCAGTTTTTTCAGAAAAAATAGCAGCTTCTGTTAAAATTCTCTGTTCATCAATCCCAGTATTGCCCAATAATTCTAATAATTTCGTAGAAAGTCGTTCTCTGTATTTTTCAGTCAAATTTGGAGCTTCCTGTTCAATTATAGCAACTTGTTCAGAAATATATTGCAAATGACTTTGTACATCTTCCGCAAGTTTTTCGCCCTCTGTCTCACGCATGGTAATAAACGCATCTAAAGCTTGTTCTGCAACAGTCAAAACATCTTGCTTGAGTTCTTCTTCGTCATATTCCGCTTTTTCCACACGGAAAATATCCGGTAACTGTAACATACTTGACCAACACAAACGTCCTTCATCATATATTGCATCATTATCCATTGCCAATAACTGATTATGTGTTTGATTAAATTTATACATAGCATCAAGATAGCCTTTTACAATTTCTTCATTGACGTGAATATCTGCTTTTTTCCCCTCTAGGAGTGTAATAGAAACTATAATTTCTAATTTACCTCTAGCAGTTTTTGTCTTGACAAGAGATTTTAAATCTTCTTCCAAATAGCTATAATTTCTATTAATACGGACATTTTGTTCTAAATATCTTGCATTGACAGATTTAATTTCTATTAAAATATCTCTGCCATCTATTTGTGCTTGCGCTCGACCATATCCAGTCATACTTCTTAGCATATTTCAACTTCATCTCCTTATTTGGTTTTGATTCTAGTTTATCCAATTATAATAGTATACCATGTTCTGACGAAAAAATCAAGTACTATTAGCAATAATTTTCAATATTACTGTTTAATTTTTCCTTAAAATTTAATTTTTAAAAATTTTTCAACAAAAATACTTGCATTTTTTTCTAATTCATGTTATAATTAGCTTGTATACAGGGGAAGACACCCATAACAAAAAACAAAGTATATAAATTTTGACAAGGGAGATTATTTCATGCCGAAAACTATTCTTGTCACAGATAACACAGGGAAGTTAATTGGCTCAACTTATCCCAAACGGGCAAAGGGTTTAATTAAACATAATCGAGCTATTTTAATTGATGAATTTACAATCCGATTGAAAGGAGTTTATTCTATGAGTGCAAAAGATTCATTGCTAGCATTAATTAACGAAATGTCTGAACCAGAAGCAGACGTTGTGTTAGCATTTTTAAACGCATTTCGTGTGAATGCACCAGAAATTAATATTACAAAGAAAACTGATATTCGTTCTGAAATGATGCAGACGCTTCAAAATCAAATAGAAGTACTTGCAAAAGATAATTATGCAAGTTCTAATGCAGTTGATGTTTTAAAAGAATTAAAAGATATGTTAAATATGATTCTTCGTGCAGAAAATTAATAAAATAAAAAAAGTCCCTGTTCTCTTGGTGAGAGCAGGGATAAATTTATGCAGATAGAAAATAAAAGAGTCAGCATAGTAAATATATTCTATCAAAAGATTATACAGTGCAGTACAATCCGATACAACAATGTTTTTTAAAATTTTATGGTTTTATTTGTGCCATATTTTTAGATAAAACTAGTAAAATAATATACAGAATCGCTAAAAATAAGAAAACCTATTGACAAATCCAGAAAAATGATTTATAATCTATATATCCTATAGTTTAAGTAGGAAATATAAATACGGAGGAAATTATTGTGGCTTGTTTTGTTGTACCTGTGGCAGAAGCAATCGTGACTTCTGTTGCAACACGTATTTTAGAATTAAAAGAAAACAAATCTGAAACAATCACACCGGATAATGTGCGTTTTTCGGTAAAACTGAAATGGCTTTCGAAACTGTTATGGGGAGGTTCATTCCTGCTTACGTTTGAACATATATGGCATGGTGAAATAAAACCATTTTTTCCGTTTTTGACGGCAGCAAAAAGTCCGGAATCATTTACCGCTATGCTGAATGAAGTGTCAACTGTCGGTGTAGGAATGGCACTGACAGTGACAACAGCATGGATTGGTATGCTGATTATTTCGGGTATTGCTGAAAAACAACATGAAAAAATAAGTGAGGTGGAATAATATGTCATTATTAATAACAGTTATTTCGGCGATAATCTGCACGGTTATCTGGTACAGAAAAGCTCCGCATGATGTCATGAAAATTTCAGACCTGTGCTTTATTTACTCTGGAGCGTCTTTAATGTGGCTTGTAGATGCAGTTTATAAATATGCAGAAATGGGTGCAGAATTTTTCACACCGTCCTTTCAGGATATCATTAATGATACGTTTTTAGGAATTTCCGCTGTTACCATTGGACTTGTGGCATGGATAGTGAAGTTACTTATCACCGACCCGAAAAATATATGGAAAAGGAGTACAAATCATGAGTGAACACACACATAATCATGAACATTCACACGGCGAAGAAAAACCGCATATTCATTCACACCGTGCGTTAATAGGATTTGATAAACACGGTATACCGACAATCATTGCAAAATCCGATCATCAGGAGGAACTTGACAACGACCCCAATGCTTTTATCCGTGACTATATGAACGCTGTTGCAGAATATAAAAAAACTTTCCCGTCAAAGCAGGACGTTATTGACCAGACTCCTGACCCTGCCGTTAGGGAAATGCTTCTCAGAGCTGAACAAATCGGATTTGATACGACTTTTGACCGTTTTGACAGACAGAAACCACAATGCAGTTTTGGACTTGCAGGAATCTGCTGTAAAATATGCAATATGGGACCTTGTAAAATTACTGCAAAGTCTCCACGAGGTGTATGCGGTGCGGACGCTGATTTGATTGTTGCAAGAAATCTTCTCAGAGCTGCGGCGGCAGGTGTGGCACAGCACGGTATGCACGCAAGAGAAATTATTCTTTCGCTCAAATGGGCAGCAGAAGGCAAACTTGATATTCCGATTATGGGAGAGCAGAAAATAAGAGCAACTGCCGAAAGTTTCGGTATTCCAACAAAGCACCGCACAACAAAGAAAATAGCCATTGATTTGGCGGACATACTTCTTGCGGATATGTCACGTACTGAACCCGACGAATATAAAACTATTAAAGCCTGTTCGCCGCCGGAACGTCAGGAAACATGGAAGAATCTTGATATTCTGCCGATAAGTGCGTATCATGAAGTATTCGAGGCGTACCACAAGACCGGTTGTGCGATTGATGGTGACTGGAAAAGCATTATGCAACAGTTTTTAAGATGTGGACTTGCTTTTACATTTTCCGGAGTAGTCGGTGCAAATATCGCTACAGACAGTTTATTTGGCGTTGGTGACCGTGTAACGTCAAAAGTAAATATCGGTGCTTTGAAAAAAGGCTATGTAAATATTGCGGTTCACGGACACCTGCCAACTTTAGTTAGTCAAATTGTAAAAACTGGACAGGAAGAAAAATTCATAGAACTTGCAAAGTCAAAGGGTGCTAAAGGTATACGTTTTTACGGAATATGCTGTTCAGGACTTGCGGCAATGTACCGTTACGGCGGAGTTATTCCATTGTCAAATGCCGTTTCCGCTGAATTGGTTCTCGGTACAGGCGCACTGGATTTATGGGTTGCGGACGTTCAGGACGTTTTTCCGTCTATCATGGAAGTGGCAAAGTGCTTTAAGACAACCGTTGTTACAACAAGTGATTCCGCAAGACTTCCGGGAGCAGAACGTTACGAATATGACCACCATCATTCAAATATATCGGAAACAAAGGCACTTGCTGAAAAAATAGTAACCCGTGCCATTGAAAGTTTTGAACAGCGTAAGGGAATACCAGTATATATTCCTCCATATGAAGTTGAGGCAGAAGTCGGATTTTCCGTTGAATATGTACATAAACGTTTCGGAAGTATGAAGCCTCTTGCTGATGCACTGAAATCCGGAAAAATTCTCGGTATTGTAAATATGGTAGGCTGTAACAATCCTAAAGTGCTGTACGAAAAGGCAATAGTTGACGTTGCGGACGTACTGTTAAAAAATAACGTTCTGATTCTGTCAAATGGCTGTGCCTCTTTCCCATTGATGAAACTTGGTTATTGTAACACTTCCGCTCTGGATAAGACCGGAGAAAGTCTCAGGGAATTTCTAACACCTGATTTACCGCCTGTATGGCATGTCGGAGAATGTATTGATAATACACGTTCGTCAGGAATATTTGCAGGAATTGCAAACGTTCTCAGAAAAAATCTCTATGAAATGCCATATGCTTTCACTTCTCCGGAATGGGGTAACGAAAAGGGTATAGATGCAGCGTTAGGATTTCGTTTAATGGGTATTAACTCCTATCACTGTGTTGAAGCACAGATTTACGGCTCAAAGAACGTTATAGAATTTCTGAAAGACGGTACAAGAGAGCTGCTTGGTTCTGTAATGCATGTTGATACCGACCCTGTAATGCTTGGCAATAAAATAGTTGAGGATATAAAAGCTAAAAGAAAAGCTCTTGGCTGGGACTGATTTTTATAGGAAAAAGAGAGTTGATATATATGAAAAAAATAATTGCAGGTCTTATAGCAGGTGTACTTGCATTTTCATTGACAGCCTGCGGTAAAAAATCTGATGATTCCAACAAAATAAAAATTGCTTATCTTCCCATTACACATTCTCTTGCTGTACTCGAAACAGCAGACGAGTTCGCAGAAAAAACTGGATTACAGGTTGAACTTGTAAAATATGGTTCATGGAATGAATTAATGGACGCTTTAAATTCGGGACGTGTTGACGGTGCTTCGGTACTGATAGAGCTTGCTATGAAGTCAAAAGAGCAGGGTATCGGTTTAAAGGCGGTAGCACTTGGTCACATAGATGGAAATGTTATTATTACATCAAATGATATTCAGTCCGCTGAAGACCTTAAGGGAAAAACAATTGCTATTCCGCACAGACAGTCATCGCATAACATTCTGTTGAACGACGCTCTTGCAATGGCTGGACTGACAATTGATGATATAAACGTTACAGAACTTACTCCGACAGAAATGCCGTCTGCACTTGCCAGTGGACAGATTGATGGTTACTGTGTGGCTGAGCCTTTCGGTGCAAAAGCAGTATCCCTAAACGCCGGAAAAGTATTGTTTAAATCTGAGGAATTATGGGAAAATTCATTGTGCTGTGGACTTGTCCTGACTGATAAGTTTATTGAAAATAATACAGACAATGCAAAGGCTTTTGTAGACAGCTACAAACAGGCAGGAAAAAACCTTACGAAAGAAAAGACACTGGAAACTGCTGAAAAATACCTCAGTCAAGAAAAAGAAGTTCTAGAATTGTCATTGCAGTGGATTTCTTATGATAACCTTGATATAACAGAAGATGATTATAATATTTTGATTGAAAAAGTAAAGTCATATGGTTTATCCGAAAATCCGCCTTTATACGCTGATTTTGTAAAAAATGATTTCTGATAGAGAGAGTTGATAGAAAGTGAAAAAAATACTTTCCATAAAAAATATAATTATTTCATTGTTGCTGTTACTGGGAATATGGCAGTTGATATATGTTTTAACTGATTTCAGTTCAGCCTTGTTTCCGTCACCTTTGCAGGCATTTCATGCGTTGACTGAAATGATTTCAAACGGCATACTGTTTACGCATATAGGAGCAAGTATGTATCGTTTTGCAGTCGGGTATATAAGCTCTGTCATGATTGCCGTTTTGCTTGGACTTGTTCTCGGAAGACTTCCGAAAGTCTTTCAGTATATCAATCCGGCAGTACAGTTACTGCGACCAATCTCGCCAATGGCATGGATGCCATTTATTGTATTATGGTTCGGAATAGGCGATATTCCGGCAATTGTCATAATTTTCATTTCTGCATTCTTTCCAGTGTTGCTGTCAACCGTTTCAGCAGTGAATGGTATTGACCCTATATATATGAAAATATCAAAAAGTTTCGGGATAAAACAGCCACAGATCATGTGGAAAGTTATTTTTCCAGCGGTCTTTCCGCAAATCGCAAATAGTATACATTTAGCACTCGGTACAGCATGGGTTTTTCTTGTGGCAGGTGAAATGACTGGTACACAATCCGGTTTGGGATATCTTGTTATCGATGCAAGAAATAATCTCCGTGCGGATATACTTTTTGCCGATATTATTGTAATCGGACTTATTGGACTTATTCTTGACAGTCTTTTGAAAACAGTTGAAAAGCAAGTTCTGAAAGCTTGGGGAGGCTTTTAACAGTTAAAACAATTCTATAAAAAATAGAAATAAGAAGAAAATTTTATAATAAAGTGAGGTGAAAACCGTTATTGACACTTGACAAAGTAAATTTTTTATGTTATACTATTCTTGTCAGTCTGGGGCAGTTGTACAGAACAGAGTGGGATAACCAAGCACAGATTGCTTTTGGTACAGCAGTGATGCTGAAATCGCAAAAAAGATAAAAAATACGTCATTTGCGATGTGTACCCGTACGTTAGCGGGGAATTTAAGCCTTCGGAGTGTTATACCAAACATGATTAGACTTGTCGAAAATGGACACGTGGAACAAGGAATGAAACATAAAAGTTTACTTTATCACTTTTTATAAGTTTTCAGTAACGGTGCAGACTGATGTATATTGAAATAGAAAATGCCGGAAAGACTTTTTTACAGAATAGAAAGGAATTTACTGCGTTCACAGACGTTTCACTTTCCATTGAAAAAGGCGAATTTATCTGTCTGCTCGGACCTTCCGGCTGTGGAAAAAGTACACTTCTTAATGCAATGGCAGGTTTTGCACCGGTAACTTCGGGTAGCATAAAAATTAACGGAAAAGAAGTAAAAGAACCGTCCATAAAAAATGTCACGATTTTTCAGAATTATGGTCTGTTGCCTTGGCGGACGGTTCAGAAAAACGTTGAACTTGGGCTTGAATCCCAGAAAGTCCCGAAAGAAGAACGCAGAAAAATTGCCAATAAATACATAGAAATGGTTGGACTATCTGATTTTAAGAAATCTCACCCCCGACAGCTTTCAGGCGGAATGCAACAGAGAGTTTCAATTGCAAGGGCTTTGGCAGTCAATCCTGACATAATTTTCATGGACGAACCATTCGGAGCGTTGGACGCTATCACACGTATGAAATTACAGGACGATATTCTGACTATCTCCCGACAGGAAAAGAAAACTATTATTTTGGTTACTCACGACATAGAAGAAGCTGTTTTTCTTGCTGACAGAATCGTTATTATGACGGCAAATCCCGGTAAAATCAAAAGTATTCTGACTGTTCCACTTAGAAGTCACAGAGAACGTACTGCAAGCGATTTTTTGCAGGTTCGTGACAAAGTGTTTGAGCTGTTTAACATGAAGCATGAGGAAAATATTGAGTATATCATATAAGTTACTGCTTTCCTGCAGAACTCCATAAAACAGTAGATAGTATATAACTAATAAACTTGAAAAACAAAAGAGTATTATCCAAGGAATCAAAAGAATGAATAGAATTGCGAATGATAGATTTCAAATAAGCTTAGAATTTTTCAATCAGTTTTTCAGAGTCTATTTTCTTGAAGCCTCTGTTCAGAGATTTATTTGACAAATCACCTGTTTCCTTGTATTGTTTTATCCATTTGCTGATTGTATAATTTCCTACTCCGAATACTTCACATGTTTCTTTTATCGTATGTCCTGAGATATGATAAAGTAATTGGCTTAGGTAAAGAAGAAATTATTACTGCATTAGAAAATAAATATAAGATTTTTTTAAGTTTATAAAACATGTGATTAGCCTGTATGCTCATCTGGTATACAGGCATTTTTTATTCTCTAATGATTACTTCATGTTTGATTAAAAACTTGTCATTATAATACATCACTTTTCAGCTTTTTACAGTTCTGAAACTTCATAAAAATTGATTCCCGTAAATTGTATTCGTAAATACTTGACAAAACAAAAAATAAGTGATATAATAAAATCAGTTGATAATAAGAAATGTCCAAATAACAAGTGAAATTAGACACCAATACCCATTCATTATTTTTGATATACTATTACCTTAAGTGGAATTTGCATAATAGAAATACTCAAAAAATATATAGAAAAGTAACCTGAAAAATATTGAACAAGTCCTATAATTTTAGAATATATTCAAC
>CAMWHN010000041.1 GCA_947174085.1 uncultured Ruminococcus sp. | reverse complement strand
TTTTAGAACACTATCCAGAAGTTTTAAAATGCATTCCAATTTTGATAGCAACTCGATTACATGAAATACATATTTTAGATAATTCTGTTAATTATATCTATAACTTTAAGAACAAAAATTACTCTAATGAAGAATATGCAATTTTTATGCGTAAAATTGGATTATTTGATTTATTAGAAAATCATATTATTAGTAATTTAATAGATTATGTAACAGGTGTTGAAGTCGGTTTAGACAGCAACGGCAGAAAAAATCGTGGCGGACATCTGATGGAAGATTTAGTTGAAAGTTATATGATAAAAGCAGGTTTCCAGAAAAATATAAATTATTTTAAAGAGATGTATATTCATGAAATTACAAATAAATGGGGGATTGATTTATCAGCAATATCTAACAAGGGCAAAGCAGAAAAACGTTTTGATTTTGTAATTAAAACTGATACTATGATTTATGGGATTGAAACTAATTTTTATGCTACACAAGGCTCAAAATTAAATGAAACTGCTAGAAGCTATAAGCAAATTGCGCAGGAAGTTGATACTATCAAAGGATTTAGTTTTATATGGTTTACCGATGGTATTGGTTGGAAGAGTGCTAGACATAATCTTGAAGAAACTTTTGATATTATGGAGCATATTTATTCTAGTCATGACCTTGAACATGATATTTTTTCTAAAATTATTATTTGATTCCCTGTTCTTTGTTAGATAGTTATTAAGACGGTTCTTTTTGAAATATTTTCTGCGTATAATTTAGTAATATCAGCATTCTTGCAAAAAAATTAAAATTTTTTTACAAACTAAAAACGAAAAACGGCTTTTTTCTAAAAAACACTTGCAGTTTTTGCAAGAATATGTTACAATAGAAAAAGCATTTGATAATTTTATGAAAAAAATTGACAAGGCATAAAGGAGTTTGGAGCTATGGCAAAAATAAAAGTAGCCGTATTATTCGGCGGTGCTTCTAGTGAGCATGATATTTCATTGAAATCTGCAACGAATATTATTCAAAATATTCCAAGAGAAAAATATGAAGTTCTATGTGTGGGTATTACAAAAAAAGGCAGATGGCTATATTACCCAGGGGACGTATCTGCAATTATATCTGGAAAATGGGAACAAAATCCAGATTGTACGTCAGCGATTCTGTCACCGGATACCGTGCATAAGGGTTTTATTACGATTGATAATGGAACAGCAACTTTGAAAAAAGTAGATGTTGTATTTCCAGTATTACATGGTAAAAACGGCGAAGATGGTACTGTACAAGGCTTATTAGATTTAGCAAAAATTCCGTATGTTGGTTGTGGTTTACTTGCGTCAGCGGCTTGTATGGATAAAGCAACGACACATACTATTTTAGATTATCATGGGATTCGTACAGCAAAATGGCGTGTGATTTATCAGCGAGAAATGAAGCATTTAAATGAAAGATGTACCGAAATTGCAAGTCAATTAGGCTATCCGTTGTTTGTA
Organism: uncultured Ruminococcus sp.; assembly: GCA_947174085.1. Classification (GTDB taxonomy): domain Bacteria; phylum Bacillota; class Clostridia; order Oscillospirales; family Ruminococcaceae; genus UBA3855. Next base: position 9,803 of record CAMWHN010000041.1, on the reverse strand, counting down.
AAGCCGGCAAATGCAGGGTCTTCTATTGGTGTGAATCGTGCGGAAAATGCAGAACAGCTTTTAAATGCTGTCAAACAGGCATTTGAACATGATAGCAAAGTTATTGTAGAAGAATGCATTTTCGGCAGAGAATTAGAAACAGCTGTATTTGGCTATGATGCACCGTTTGCGTCATTTGTGGGCGAAATTGAAGCTTGTAAGCAATTTTATGATTTTGATGCAAAATATGTTCTGAATGATTCTAAATTAGCAATTCCGGCAAATTTGTCAATTGAAAAAAATCGTGAAATTCAGGAAATCGCAGTAAAAGCTTATATGGCAATGGGTTGCAAAGGCTTATCTCGTGTGGATTTCTTCCTGAAAGAAGATGGAGAAGTAATTTTAAATGAAATTAATACAATGCCTGGATTTACGTCAATTAGCATGTATGCAAAATTAATGGAACATATGGGCATGACATCAGAATATTTAATAGATAAATTAATTGAACAAGCGATTACAACAGATAGAACTTGCTGAGGAGGAATTTTTGACTATGAATCAGAATGCAATTGGTGTATTTGATTCTGGATTGGGCGGATTGACAGCAGTAAAAGAATTAAATAAAATTCTTCCAAACGAGAATATTATATTTTTTGGAGATACGGCTAGAGTACCTTACGGAACAAGAAGCCGTGAGACGATTTTAAGATATACCAAAGAAGATGTTGCTTTTTTAAAACAGCACCCCGTTAAAATGATAATTGCCGCATGTGGAACAGTTAGCTCCATATTGGGAACAGATTCACCAGTACAGGATATGCCATTTACAGGTGTTGTCTATCCGGCAGTAAGAACCGCTTGCGAAATGACTGAAAATCATAAAATTGGCATTATTGGGACACCAGCAACTATCAAAAGTGGCAGTTATGAACATGCGATACATGAGATTAATCCAGAAATTACAGTGACAGCAATCGCATGTCCCTTACTAGTACATCTTGTGGAGTATGGCTATACTAGCAGAGATAATCAGATTACTCGTCTTGCAGCAGAAGAATATTTAACACCAATTAGAAATGCTGGTGCAGATACGTTGATTATGGGGTGTACACATTATCCGATTATTCGTGATATTATTGCGGATATTATGGGAAATCATGTAAATTTAATTTCTGCTGGCGAAGAAGCCGCTAAATATGCAAGAAAATGCCTTACAGAACAGGATTTATTAACAGATAGTAAAGAAACTGGTCATAATATTTATTATGTCAGTGATAGTGTCGCTAGTTTCCGTGAAAATGCAAAGCATTTTTTGGAAGATGCTGCGTATGGGCAAGTTTTTAGCAGTCGGATTTAAAGTATAGGAAGTAGTTTCAGGAAATATAAAGGGTGATTATTTTGAAAGAAAACTGGATTATGACATTGCGTAATGTCCAATATGAAGAAGAAGATAAGATAGAAATAGTTTTAAATACAGTGATTAATTATATGTGTTTGTCTACTGGTGTAAAAATAATTGTTTATTTTGAATCGGAAGCAACTGGAATGGAAGGCTCTACGACACGAATGCAAGTTTCACCTGATGATAATATTATAACGATTATTCGACAAGGGAGTTTTAATTCAAATCTTGTCATTCAAGAGGGAAGAAAACATTTTTGTAATTATAAAACCCCTTTCGGAGAATTGACATTTGGAATTTCTGCAAAATATATTGATAATAATTTAACTGACGAGGGCGGAACATTGAAATTTAGATATACAGTAGATTCTAATTCTAGTTTATTATCTGATAATGAAATTTTTATTGAAATTAAAAAAAATGTGTGATAACACAGGAGGAAAATTTATGATAAATATGATTCAGACTGCACAGTCGCAGTTAAAAGAAATGTTATTGCAAGCGATGGGTCAGCTTGTGGCAGAAGAAAAAATCGCACCTGAACCAATTCCGGCTTTTGTGATAGAAATTCCGGCAGATAAAGCTCATGGTGATTTTGCGACAAATATTGCCATGGTCTCTGCAAGAACATTGCATATGGCACCTAGAAAAATTGCAGAGCTTTTAACAGAAAATTTGCAATTAACAGGTAGCTATTTTGAAAAATTTGAAATTGCCGGTGCAGGGTTTATTAATTTTTTCTTGCAAAAAAATTGGTTTGCTGATACTGTACAGGCTGTTTTAACAGAGAAAAATAATTATGGTAAATCTGATGTCGGAGCTGGTAAATCTGCTTTAGTAGAATTTGTTTCAGCAAATCCTACAGGTCCTATGCATGTTGGAAATGCCAGAGGTGCGGCTTTAGGTGATGGCATTGCTAGCTTGTTAGAATGGACAGGCTGGCATACAGAACGTGAATTTTATGTTAATGATGCCGGTAATCAAATTGAAAAATTTGCAACTTCTCTCGAAGTAAGATATTTGCAAAAATGCGGTCAAGAAATTGAAATGCCTGAAGATGCGTATCATGGCGCAGATATTACAGCACATGCAGAAAATTTTTATGCTGAAAATTCAGATAAATATGCTAATACAGAGAGTAAAATCCGCCGTGATGCGTTAGTAAATTTTGCATTGCCGAAAAATATTGCCGGTCTGGAACGGGATTTAAAAAGCTATCGTGTTATTTATGATAATTGGTACAAAGAAAGTAAATTACATGCGGACGGCAGTGTTATGCGTATTGTAAAGCAATTAACAGATAAAGGCTATACTTATGAGCAAGAGGGCGCAATTTGGTTTAAGGCGGAACAGTTCGGCGCAGATAAAGATTTTGTGCTTGTGAGAGCTAATGGCATTCCGACTTATATTGTGCCAGATATTGCCTATCATTGTGATAAGTTAGTTACCAGAAATTTTGATAAAGCTATTAATGTGTTAGGTGCTGACCATCATGGCTATGTGCCAAGATTAAAATCAGCTTTGAAAGCTCTTGATGTGAATACAGATAAGCTTGATGTTGTATTAATGCAAATGGTAATTTTATTGCGTGACGGTGAGCCGATTAAAGTTTCTAAAAGAAGTGGCAAAGCTATTGGTTTAGTTAGCCTGCTCGAAGAAATTCCGTTAGATGCTGCAAGATTTTTCTTTAATATGCGTGAAGCAAATTCGCATTTTGAATTTGATTTGGATTTAGCTGTGCAGAAATCTTCTCAGAATCCTGTGTATTATGTCCAGTACGCACATGCGAGAATTTGCAGTATTTTAAGAACGCTACAAGAAGAAAATTTATATTTAGAGGGTACACCTGTTTTGGAATTACCAGCTCCGGAAACTTCTCAGGAAATTGAATTAATTCGGCATTTGGCTATGTTTCCGTCTGAAATTATTTCGGCTGCGAAAGTTTATGATGCGTCAAGAATTACAAAATATGCAATTGAGCTTGCGACTTTGTTTCATAGATTTTATGATAATTGCTCTGTGAAAAATGCTGAAACACCTGAATTGCGTGAAATGCGTACAAATATTTGCAAAGCAGTTCGTCAGACGCTTCAAAATGCAATGGCTATTTTAAAAATTGATTGCCCTGAGCGTATGGACAAAAAAGAAATAATATAATTAAAAATTACAGAATAGTTACAGATTAAAATTTGAAAAAACTTGATTTTTGTGATGATTAAACAAATCATTTTGAATAAATTCACCATTTTCACGAAAATAAAAATAAAATTAACAGTTTATTAATATCATGTTCATAATTATATGTTACAATCTGTAATATGTAGAGAGGGCATAATTTTAGATATATCTATCATACAGATTGCGTAACAGCAAATAATAAAATAAAAACAGAAAGGAAATTGCCTTATGTCAAACAGATTGTTCCAAGGTCTTGTACATCAGATGCGTGATACAATGGATGCAACAATTGGCGTTGTAGATGAAAGTGCTACGATTATTGCTTGTAGTGAAATGTCAAAAGTCGGGACAACAAATGAATTTGTATCACTGGATTTGAGTGATACCCATGATATTTTTGTAAGAGATGGTTATACGTATAAGCCTTTTGGCGCACATACAAAGCCGGATTATGCTGTATTCGTAGAGGGTACAGATGATACTGCTGCTAAATATGCAAGTATTCTCGCAATTACACTCTCTAATATTAAGCAGTATTATGATGAAAAATATGATAGAAATAATTTTATCAAAAATGTTGTATTAGATAATGTTCTGCCCGGAGATATTGTAATTAAAGCAAGAGAATTGCATTTTAATGCGGAAATTAGCCGTGTGGTATTATTAATCAGAATTGTTTCTTCTAATGATATTTCTGCTTATGATGTGATTCAGAATTTATTCCCAGATAAAAACAAAGATTTTGTATTTAATATTACAGAATCTGATATTGTGCTTGTAAAAGAAATTAAAAGCAGTGTAGATTCTAAAGATTTAGAAAAACTTGCCCGTTCCATTGCAGATACTTTGAGCAGTGAATTTTATACCAGAGTTAATGTCGGCATTGGTACTTCAGTTACTAGTGTAAAAGATTTGTCACGTTCTTTTAAAGAAGCACAAACTGCACTGGAAGTCGGAAAAGTATTTGATACAGATAAGATTATTGTTAGCTATGATAACTTGGGCATTGCAAGATTAATTTATCATTTGCCAGCGACACTTTGTGAAACTTTCCTGCATGAAGTGTTTAAGCGTGGCAGTATTGAATCTCTTGACCATGAGACGCTGTTTACAATTCAGAGATTTTTTGAAAATAATTTAAACGTTTCAGAAACTTCGAGAAAATTATTTGTTCATCGTAATACACTTGTTTATAGACTGGAAAAAATTAAAAAATTAACAGGTCTTGACTTGAGAGAATTTGACCATGCAATTATTTTCAAAATTGCATTAATGGTGAAAAAATATCTTCAGGCTGAACCGACAAAATTCTAGTTTTTTCTAAAAAATGCTGTTCTTTGCCTGATGTCCGTAGGTTGCAGAACTTCGGAGATTAGGCAAATACTTTGCCTTGATAAATTTATAATATTTCAGAAAATTGGTGTGCTTTATGGTAGAATTAAAAGACGTTTCTGTGACATATTCCAGTGGTGTAGATGCACTCGAACATGTGAATTTAAAAATTAATGACGGAGATTTTGCATTTGTGGTCGGTGCGTCCGGTGCTGGTAAAAGTACTTTGATTAAATTATTATTAAAAGAAATTGAGGCAACTAGCGGAATTGTAACAGTAAATGGCTATCAGTTAAATAGATTAAAAAAACGGAAAATCCCAGAATTAAGGCGGACAATTGGCATTGTATTTCAGGATTTCAGATTAATTTCTTCTATGACAGTATATGAAAATATTGCATTTGTATTGCGTGTCATTGATGCGCCCAGAAAATATATTCGGAAACGTGTTTCTTATGTGATTAGTCTTGTCGGTTTGCAGGCGAAAGTACATGCTTATCCAACAGAACTATCTGGCGGTGAAAAACAACGTGTGGCAATTGCCAGAGCGTTAGTCAATGACCCAAAATTAATTATTGCGGACGAGCCAACAGGAAATATTGACCCTGAATTATCTTATGAAATTGTTGATTTATTAAGAAGTATTAATATGCAGGGGACAACTATTTTGATGGTAACACATGAACATGAGTTAGTTCGTAGATTTGGTGGCAGAATTATTAATATTACAGAGGGACAAATTGTGTTTGATGAAATTGTAGGTGGACTTGATGAAAATTAGCGGTGTCCGGTATCTAGTAGAACAAGGCATAGAAAATATCTGGAAAAATCGAATGATGGCATTTGCTTCGTTCTGTGTGTTGCTGGTTTCGTTGTTATTAGTTGGCGTTTCTGTCTTAGGCTATCAAAATGTCAATTCTATGATTGGTGGCGTGGAATCTAAAAACGAAATTATTGTATATATGGAAGATAATACAAGTGTAGAAAAATTAAACGAAATCGGTAATCAGATTTTAAATATGCCCAATGTAGAAGAAGTGAGTTTTTATTCCAAAGAAGATGCCTATCTTGCATTAAAAGAACAAATGTCAGATTATGATGTTTTATTTGAATCACTTGGCGATGATAATCCGTTAGTAGATTCGTTCCGGATTAAAATCAAAGATATTGAACAGATTACAAAAACAGTTTCACAGTTTGAAAATTTAGAAAATATTTATTCTATCCGTGCGCCATATGATTTTGTAAATGTCTTAACGCAATTAAGATTAATTTTAACTTGGGTAATGGGCGCAATTATTTTAGCCATGATAGTTGTTTCTATGGTAATTATTTCTAATACAACTAAAGCAAGTGTATATTCCCGCCGTGAAGAAATTCAAATTATGAAATATGTCGGTGCAACAGATGCGTTTATTCGTTTGCCGTTTTTTATAGAAGGTATGATAACAGGCTTTTTTGCAGGGTGTGGGGCTTTGGTCATTACTTGGCTTGTTTATGATGCAGTTGTGGGAATTTTAGAAAATCAAGTAGCGTTATTAAATATTATTGGCATCGGCAGTGTAATTCAGTTTCATGATATTTATTTACCTGTTACACTGGCATATGTCTTAGGTGGTGCTTGTATCGGAGCTGTTGGCAGTGCTGTTAGCACTAAAAAATATATTAATGTTTAATGATAAATTATAATAATTTACTAGGTTAAAGGAGAGTGGATTCTGCTTTTGGCAGATAAGTTTTTATGAATACGAAATGGAAAAAAGCACTAGCAGTATGTCTGGCAATTATGACTTGTGTTGGATTTTCAGCTGGAAAAATTACTAGACCGATGGCGACATCTTATGCGGCAACAACGATTGCAGAGCTGGAAGCCAGAAAACAAGAAAATAATAAGAAAATTCAGGATTTTGAAAATCAGCTTGCAAAATTTTCTGAAAATCAGAAACAAGAACAAGCTTATCAGATTGCTTTACAAGATAAAATTGATGTATTGCAAAATAATATGTTGATTTTAGACACGGAATTAGAAGCCATTAAAGAAAATATTTTTTATCTGCAACAGGATATTGCAGATATGGAAAGTTTGATTGCCGAACAAGAAGAAAATATTAATACAGGTCTTGAAGAATTTAAATTGCGTTTAAGAGCCATGTATGTTAACGGCAATGATAGTCTTGCTTCTGCATTAGTAGGCGCAACAGATTTTTATGATTTATTATCTAAATATGAGTTGATTTCTTGTGTCGCAAAACATGATGATGAACTTGTAAATAATTTAAAACAAGAATTAGAAGACTATCATGAAAATTTAGCTGTTTTAGAATCTCAGAAAGCAGAACAGGAACAAGCACAGGCTAGTAAAAAAGAAAAGCAATTAGAAATGAAAAATTCTATGCAGGAATTGCAAAATGCTTATGCAGATTCCGAAGTAGAACAAGAACGCCTTGCACTTGAAAAAGAATCCGCAAATAAAACAATTGCGCAACTAGAAGAAGATAATAAACGTGCGGAACAGGCAGAAGAAGAAATTCGGGAACAAATTCGCCGTGCGGAAGAAGAAAGAAAACGCAAGGAAGCAGAAGAAGCTTTGAAAAAAGCAATGACTACAAGTGCAAGTACAAGCACAAGTATTACAATAGCTAAGAAAAAAACAACGGCTACTACGACAAATACAACTGCAATTTCTAATAAATCGACAACAAATTCTATCAATACAGAATTAACGACTGCTCCTGTAAGTTCAAATAAACAGCCAGTTGTTACAACAAATATAACAAAAACAACTACTACTAGTACAACTACAACAACTACAACTACAACAACTACTACAACCACTACAGAACCAGTTGCACCAGAATCAGCTCCAGAAGTTCCGGCAACTATGCCAGAAACAGAACCGCCAACAGAACCACCTATACAGCCAACAACCACTGAAACAAAACAAGATTATGATGATACTGCATTTGCTTGGCCTTGCCCAAATTATTATTATATTTCCAGTACATTCGGTTCTCGTTGGGGAACAACGCATAAAGGCATTGATATTGCACAAAATGCTGGTGCAGATGCCGTTGCTTCCCGTTCCGGAAAAGTAATTAAAATTAATACAAGTTGTACTCATAATTATGGCAAAAGTAGTAATTGCTGTGGAAACGGCTATGGCAATTATGTTCTGATTGACCACGAAGACGGTACTTATTCTACTATGTATGCACATTTGGAATCAGTACTTGTATCTGTTGGCGATACGGTAGAAAAAGGACAAACGATTGGCTATGTCGGAACAACTGGCTATTCTACAGGGTATCACTTGCATTTTGAAGTTCGTAAAGACGGAACTGCTGTCAACCCGAGCAATTATCTGAATTATTAACATGCACAGGGACAGGCATTTTTCCTGTCCCTGTTTTTATAGTTATATTTTAGACAGGAGCTGAATAATTTTTTATGAAATCTAAAAAAATAAATCTTAGTTTTACAATCATAGCATGTGTATTTACTGCGTTATTAACTTGTTTTTTCACTTTATGGATAATAAAGCAAAAATTAAATAAATATTCCAGATTGCAGGAATTAGATAATTATATTCAAAATAATTATTATTTAGATTTAGATGAGGAAACAGAACAGGATTTAATAGATACTATGCTAAAAGGCTATGTGGCAGGCTTAGGCGATAGATATTCCCAGTATTTAACAGCAGAAGAATATCAAGAGTTTATCACAAAAGAATCTGGTAAGACTATTGGTATTGGTATTACTGTAGTAAAAAATGAAGATGGTTATCCTAAAATTGTTGAAGTACAAGAAAATTCACCCGCAGAACAAGCAGGTTTGCAAATAGATGATATTCTAATTGCTGTTGAAAATCAGGATATTTTAGAATATGGCTATTTAGAATCTATTGCTAATGTCAAAGGCGAAGAAGATACAAGCGTAGCAATTACGATTCAACGTGATAATAAAAAATTAAATTATGATGTGATTAGAAAAACATTTGATTTAGTGACTGTAAAAGGGCAAATGTTAGAAAATCAAATCGGCTATATTAAAATTACAAATTTTCGTGAAAATACTGTAGAACAGTTTTTAAATATTCTGGAAAAATTACAGAATGACGGCGCAACAGGATTTATTTTTGATGTGCGTGATAATGGAGGCGGTTTATTAGATTCTCTTGAAAAAATGCTAGACCCTTTGCTTCCGGAAGGTGTCATTGCCACAGCAACATATCATGGTGGTGTAACAGAAAATGTAGTTGTATCTGATGCTAATGAAATTAATTTGCCTATGGTTGTACTTGTGAACGAAAATTCTGCAAGTGCTGCTGAATTGTTTTCAGCTTCTTTAAGAGATTTTAAACAGGCAAAACTTGTCGGAACGCAGACTTTTGGCAAAGGTATCATGCAAGTAACGACTCGTATGCATGACGGAGCAGGGTTATCTCTTACAGTGGCAACTTATCAGACTTCTGTTTCTGAATGCTATCAGGGTGTAGGCTTGACACCAGATATTGTAATAGAACCAGCAGAAAATTTTGTGTTAACTGCAAATCCAAATCCTGAAACAGATTTACAGCTTGCCGAAGCAATGGCTTTATTTGAAAATTAATCAATAAAAGCTCCAGAGAATGATTCTGGAGCATTTTATTTTATAAGCTATTTAATTTAGAGGAGAGGCTTTAAAGCCCAAAATACAATAGCAACACAAGTTAATACTATTACTACAACTGTGAAAAAAATTTTTTTAAATTTACTCATGTTTATGTTTGGATAATAAATAACAGAAAGCGGAATTGTTGAAAGCAAAAGTATTGCAAACATTTTTAAGAAAGGAGCAAATAAAGTTACAATTCTTATAATAAATAATAATACCCATACCCTAGATTTTCCCTCCCTTCATATTTTCT
>CAMWHN010000040.1 GCA_947174085.1 uncultured Ruminococcus sp. | reverse complement strand
ATGTATGGCAAAGCAAAATCAAAGTATTTCGCTTTTACCTGTTAGAATCAAAAAACAAAAAAGACGGATAGAATTAAAAACAGTTTTTATTTTAACTTGTGAAAATAAAATTGCCATTCAGAAACGTTCTGAAACTGGTTTGCTTGCGTCTCTTTGGGAATTGCCTAATGTAGAAAATTTCTTAACACCAGAACAGGCTATTCAGCAATGTAGTTTATGGCATGTGCAACCAAAAGAATTAATAAAAATTACAAATAAAAAACATGTATTTACTCATATCACATGGGAAATGCAAGGCATTTTTATTAATTGCAATCAACAAAATGATAAATTTATTTGGGCAAGTCCAGAAGAATTAAAAAATAAATATTCTTTGCCAACCGCTTTTCGATGCTTATTTTAATAATTCCTGTCTGAGATATAATAATAATTTTTTTTCACGACGTGAAACTTGCACTTGTGTCATGCCAAGTTTTTCTGCTGTTTTTACTTGTGTAAAATTATGATAATATCTTAATTCTAATAAAGCTCTATCTTGTGGCGCAAGCAATGCCATGACTTGCTGTAAGGCTAAACTATCACTAATTTTTTCATCAGGTGCTTCTACGGCAATATCTATTTGCCCTTCGTTTTCGTCAGGTGCAGTGAGCGAAACTGTCGGACTAATTGCATTTAATGCCATAGAAACATCTTCTGGTGTTGCGCCTGCTTTTTCAGCAAGTACACTCAAAGGAGGGTCTATCCCTGTTTCTTTTAGAGCCTTTTCTCGTATTTGCTGAACTTTCATTGCAAGTTCTCGTAAACTTCTTGTAACATGTACTGTGCCATTTTCTCTAAATAAACGCTTGATTTCGCCTAGAATTACAGGCACGGCATAAGTAGAAAACTGCACACCTCTTTCTGTATCAAATGCTCTTGTAGCTTTCACAAGTCCTTCACAGCCAGCAGAATATAATTCTTCATAAGCAATGCCACGGTTTCTAAATCTATTTGCGCATAAATGCACTAGCCCTAAATGGTCTTCTGGAGCAGGTTTATTATTATTCTTCTGCATAAATCTGCCCAAGTTTACGGCGCATAGTTAGCGTTGTGCCATGATTTGGCGTACTTCTGACATGCAAATTATCTGTAAATTCCTGCATAATTGCAAATCCTAATCCGGCACGTTCTTCTTCGGGAACAGAAGTATATAATGGCTCCATAGCTTTTTGAATATCTGGAATCCCACAGCCTTTGTCACTGACTCTTATGTAAAGCACTCTATCCGGCAACATGCGCAAACAAATAGAAACTTCTCCAGAAGAATTACGATAACCATGAACAATTGCATTTGTAACGGCTTCAGAAATAACCGTGCGTAAATCTGCTAATTCCTGCGCTGTTGGGTCTGCCGGTATTAAAAAAGCTGATAAAGACGCTCTTGCAAGTGCTTCATTTGCGGAGACTGCCGGAAACACGCATTTAAATTCATTTGTAAATTTCATGATATAACCTCCTCAGGATAATTAATTTGTATTTCAGCAAGCCGATCCATACTGGATAACCGCAATATACGTGCAATCTGTGGAGACGGTTGTTTAATAATAATTTCACTGTCTAAATTTCGTAAAATTTTATGCCGTCCCATAATTAACCCAATACCCGAGCTGTCCATAAATGTGACATTCTGAAAATCAAATATTAGCGTTCTTGGCATATGTGCATAAATTGCTGTATCAATTTCTGTGCGAATCTGATTACTGCTATGATGGTCAATTTCGCCGTCCAGCAAGACAAGTAATTGATTTTTATTAATATCATAATGCAGTTGCATAATAAAAAAACTCCTTTCTTTTCTCATTTATATTTTTATTATAGCATAGCTAGTATGTCAAAATTTGTCAAAAGAAACAAGAAATAAAAAAAATACTCTCCGATTATAATATTACTAATCGAGAGTATTTTTTTATGTTAGCATAATTCGCCAATTAATTTATTATCCTGGATAGATTTTATTTTTACAGAACGTACTTGTCCTCTAAGATTTTCCCCAGATTTTGCAGGAACTAGTACAGTAACATAATTTTCCGCATGTCCGTTATGAAATTCAGGTGATTTCTGACGTTCAAATAAAATATGATATATTTTTCCAATACAGGATAATAAATAATTTTCATGTAATTTTTTAGATAACGCATATAATCTATCTGCACGTTGTTTTTTTATTTGTTCTGGAACTTGATCCGGCATTTCTGAAGCCGGTGTTCCAGTTCTTTGAGAATATCTGAATATATGCATCTCAGAAAATGCCATTTGTTCTGTGAATTTAAGTGTTTCTAAAAAATCTTCTTCTGTTTCACTGGGAAAACCTGTCATAATATCTGTTGTAATGGCACAGTCAGGAAATAATTTTCTGATAGTCTGTAATAATTTTGCATATTCTGCGCAAGTATAATGCCGGCGCATAGCTTTTAATATTTTATCACAGCCACTTTGTACAGAAATATGAAAATGTGGTAATAATTCTGGAATATTGCTTAATTTTGTTAATACTGGTTCTGTTAATCCGTCAGGCTCTAACGAACTTAACCTGATTCTTGTCATTCCGGCATTGGCAACAGCTTGTATTGCATCAGCAATTGTTAAGTTATTTTCTAATCCATAACATGCAAGATTAATGCCACATAAGACAATTTCCTGATAGCCTTGTTGGACTAATTTTTTTGTTTCTTGTATAATTTCAGATAATTCACGAGAACGACATCTGCCTCTTGCATAAGGAATAATACAATAAGAACAAAATCTATTGCACCCGTCTTGAATTTTTAAAAATGCTCTTGTATGCATAGAATCTGCACCCTGTGGAAGTGATTCAAAACTATCACCTGTTTGAAACACTTCTACAGCGTTAATATAAGTATGATTTTTTATATAATTTTCTAGTAATACTGGAATTAAATTTCTGTTCTTAGTGCCGATTATAATATCTACTTCCGGCAATAATTTTGCTTGTTCGGGAAATGCCTGTACATAACAGCCTGTTAATAATAAAATTGCATCAGGTGCTTTTTTACGCAGTTTTCTAATTGCCTGCAACATGCGTTTATCACCGGAAGCCGTCACAGTACAGGAATTAATAATCATTGCGTCTGCCTGCTCTGGTTCAGAAACAATTTGCCAATTATGTTGCATTAATAAAGCACCTATGCTGTCTGTTTCAGTTGCATTGACTTTACAGCCGAAAGTCTGTAAAAATAAATTCATGTATTTTTTGACTCCTCATAATATAATATATAATAACAGTATAACATAATTTTTTGGAAATTGCAAGTATTTTGAATCATGAAACAAAATTTACTTTGCTGAAATTAGATAAAATATTTAGATGACTGATAAATCTATTAAGCCAAAGTGCTGAATTTTTAAAATTACTCTTGACAAATATATTATTTCGTGCTATGCTATAGGTGCAGTGAAGAAAAAGCTGTACACAAGGAAAAAAGAGAAAGAAACTACATTAAGGAGGCAATTTTTATGACAGAAACAAAAATCAAATTAAGTACGTTTGTTGACGTGCAGGCATTCGTAAGTATTATTACGACATTTGCATTTGACATTGACCTTGTATCCGGTCGCTACATTGTAGATGCAAAATCCATCATGGGTATTTACAGTTTGGACTTGTCCAATCCGATTGAATTGCGTGCGCACACAGAAGACGCAGAAGAATTATTTTCTGCAATCGAAAAGTACATTGTGGAATAAAAACAAGCTAATAAGCTAATTAATTTACAGAGAGAGAACTATTTTATAAGGATGTTTTGCAAAAATCGGATTGCCTGTTCAGGCAATCCGCTTTATGATTTAGCAAGTAAATTCTTCATTCCAAGTTTCTTTAAATTTTTGAAAAAATTCTGAAAAACGTTCTTCTTGTTCATATTCATTTGCTAGATATTCATTTTGGTCTATATTACTCATATTATCTTCATCATCTATATCATCTTCATAATCTTCTTCATCATTTTCTATTTCATCATCTTTGCAATACAAAAATGCTAAACGACGTTCTTCAGAAAAATCAGATAATGCTACTTCTTGCAAGCGATTTTGTGCAACAGCATCTTGCACACTTGACGCATAAGCAAATACAATTCCTGCGCCTGTTGCGGACAGCTCCTGTAAAGAAATAGCTGTATTGACTGTCATAACGTCATAAAATTCATTTATTAGAAATCCTTTTTGCATTAAATAATATTCCAATGCATCACGGTCTGATAATCCTCGTTCACGCACTATTAAACGTTCTTCCATTAGAGATTTTAAACTAGGTTTATCATATTCTTGTGCAAGTTCCGGACTTGCATAAACTGCATATTTTACACTCGCCATAGGAGAGCTTATGAATTTATTATTTTTATAACTTTCATCTGCAAGTATCACATCAAGCTGACCATTTACAAGCATTTTTAACAATTCAGGTGTACTTTTTATACAAAGGCTTAATTCTCTTTCAGGTTTACTTGCCATCATTTTTCCAATCACTCTAGTAACAACGGCTTCGCCAATTTCACTTGCACAACCAAAACGCAACACATTTTGATTATCTTTCATACGTTGCAAATCAGAAACTACTTTTGCACACATTCTTGTCATTGCTTCGGCTTGTGTACGTACATATTCACCCTCGGGTGTCAAACTTAATGTTTTTCCTTCATAGATAAATAACTTACAATCATATTTTCTTTGCAAATATTTAATATGTTGTGTTACAGATGGCTGTGTAATATTAAGCATTTTTGCTGTTTTAGTGTAACTCTTTGTTTCACAGAGCTTTAAAAAAGTAGCGATTCGGAAATCTAACATGAATAATACTCCTTTTCTATAAATTTAATTTCTTAATACTAATTATTTTACACAATTTTATGACATCTGTCAAGTAGTTTTTCATAAAAATTTTTCTGAACATTTTTCTCAATTTCACATAAAATAAATTATGCAGAAAGGAGAGATTATCTATGTGTGGCATTGCAGGCATGATTGATTTTACACAGGATTTAAGAACACAGGAACAAATATTTAAAACCATGCAACAAGCAATTATTCGCAGAGGACCAGACCAAAACGGTATGCATATAACAGAACATGAAGCTTTTTTACATACCAGACTTGCTGTAATTGACCCTGAATACGGTCGCCAACCTATGCAATATACTGACGGAACAGAAATTTATACAATTATTTATAACGGCGAATTATATAATACTTCTGAATTACGAGAAGAATTAAAAAAACAAGGCTGTCATTTTGAAACAAGTTCAGATACCGAAGTTTTATTAAAATCTTATGCTGTCTACGGTGCAGAATGCGTGAATTTATTAAATGGCATTTTTGCCTTTGCTATCTGGGAACAAAATAAACAAAGATTATTTTTAGCCCGTGACAGAATCGGCGTAAAACCGTTATTTTATCATCTCACAGACCAGCATATTATATTTGGTTCAGAATTAAAAGCAATTTTAGCACACCCCTCTGTGCCACATGAAATTGATATAAACGGTGTAAGTCAAGTATTATTATTTGCGCCGGGGAGAACTTCTGGCTGTGGTGTATTTAAAAATATGCATGAAATTCTTCCCGCGCATTATGCATATTATACTAAAAATAATAAACTAGAAACACATTGTTACTGGCAACTAGAAGCACAAGAACATACAGAAAATTTTGAACAAACTGTCGAACATGTTAAATTTTTAATCACAGATGCTATTAAACGGCAATTAGTTTCTGATGTCCCCATTGGTACGTTTTTATCTGGTGGTTTAGATTCTAGTATTATTTCTTCCGTTGCGTCAAGAGAATTTGCCAAACAAGGACGTGTGTTACATACATTTTCAGTAGATTATCTTGACAATGACAAATATTTTCAAAAAAGCAAATTTCAGCCAAATAGCGACCCTGCATTTATTCGCAATATGCAAGAATATTTAAAATCTAATCATCATTGGACTGTCATAGATACGCCACAACTTGCTTCAGCGTTGCGTGATGCCGTAGAAGCAAGAGATTTGCCGGGAATGGCTGATGTAGATGCATCTTTGTTAGTATTCTGTAAAGAAATTAAAAATCATGTAACAGTTGCATTATCTGGCGAGTGTGCGGACGAATTATTTGGCGGTTATCCTTGGTACAGAGACCCTGAAATTAGAATGGCTTACGGTTTCCCATGGTCACAAAGTACAGATTATAGATTAAGCTTTGCCAAACCTGAAATTGCTGAAATATTAAAGCAACGCAATGATGTTAATTCAGCATATCAGGCAACACTTGACAGAACGGCTTTATTATCTGGAGAATCTGGCACAGAAAAACGTATGCGTGAAATGATGAAATTAAATCTTGATTGGTTCATGCAGACATTGCTTGACCGAAAAGACCGCATGAGCATGTGGAATGCCTTAGAAGTTCGTGTACCGTTCTGTGATTACAGAATTGCACAGTATTTATATAATATTCCTTGGGAATTTAAAGAATATAAAGGCTATGAAAAAGGCTTATTGCGTGAAGCCATGAAAGATTATTTGCCGGAAGAAGTTCTTTGGCGTAAAAAAAGCCCTTATCCCAAAACGCATAATCCAAATTATCTCATGACAGTTACAAAATTACTGGAAGACCGTTTACAAAATCCAGAAGCACCAATTTTGCAGATAATTCGCCGTGAAGCTTTAGAACAGCTCCTATATGGCAATGATAATATTCAATTTTATGGGCAATTAATGACAAAACCTCAAACAATTGCTTATTTCTATCAATTAGATTACTGGCTGGAAACTTATCAAATTAAAATTAATTTATAATATAAAAAATTCTGCTAGCAAACACTAGCAAAATTTAAGCTCCTGTTAAGAGAAACAGGAGCTTTTTATTAGGCATTTTGTATAATAATTTGCTTTTTGCTGATACACTTATTGACAGAATGCTAAAACTATGTTATAATAAATATATTAATTTTTATGATTAGGAGGTCTTTTAATGAAGTATTTGCAAGGAAAATATCCTGTGATAAACAAACAGGCTCTTGCACATGATGTGTATAGTATTTTAATTTTATGTCCTGAAGTTGCGAAACTGGCACAGGCAGGACAATTTGTGCATATTTTGCCAACTGGTTTTGGATTAAGACGACCAATTTCTATTGCAGGCATTGACAAGAAAAATGGAGTTCTCAGAATTGTATTTGTAATTAAAGGCAATGGCACAAAAGCAATTGCAGATTTGAAACAAGGTGATTTTATAGACATGATTGCGCCTTTAGGACATGGCTTTACGTTAATGCCAGAGGCAGAACATGTTGTTTTAGTTGGCGGTGGGATTGGTGTACCGCCTATGTTGCCATTAGCAGAATATTATGGCGAAAAAGCTACAGCTATTAGTGGATTCAGAAGTTTTCAGCAAGTAATTTTACAAGAAGATTTAGAAAATTATGGTGCAAAGACTATCTGTTGTACAGAAGATGGCTCTGCTGGTGCTGTAAAAGGATTTGTAACAACGCCATTGGAACAGTTATTAACTGAGAGTGTAGATGCTGTGTTTGCTTGTGGGGCATTGCCAATGCTAAAAGCCGTTGCAGAATTATGTAAAAGAAATAAAATATATTGTGAAGTTTCTATGGAAGAACGCATGGCTTGTGGTGTTGGTGCATGTTTAGGCTGTGCTTGTGAAATTAAAAACGCAGACGGCGAAATTAATTTTTTACATGTCTGCAAAAATGGACCTGTTTTTAACGCTGAGGAGGTGTGTTGGTAATGGCTGATTTGTCTGTGAATATTTGCGGAATAGATTTTAAAAATCCAATTATTCCGGCTTCTGGTGTATTTGGCTACGGCAGAGAATATGAAGAATTTTATTCATTATCAGAGTTAGGTGGCATTGCAACTAAGGGTACAACTGCAAAAAAACGTACTGGAAATCTTGCGCCTAGAATTGCGGAAACGCCTGCCGGTATGTTAAATTCTGTTGGTTTGCAGAATGGTGGAATTGATAATTTTATTGCGCAGGAATTGCCGAATTTATTACAGAAAAATACTGTGATTCTTGCAAATATTGCCGGTTCTACGCCAGAAGAATGTGCGGAAGTAGCTTCTAAACTTGATAATACAGATGTTCATATGATAGAATTAAATATTTCCTGTCCGAATGTCAAACAGGGTGGTGCGGCATTTGGAACGTCTTGTGCTATGGCGGAACAAGTTACTAGTGTTGTAAGAAAAGCAACAAGTAAGCCTTTAGTTGTGAAATTATCTCCAAATGTAACCAGTATTACAGAAATTGCTAAAGCTGTGGAATCTGCCGGAGCTGATGCTGTTTCACTAATTAATACGCTTTTGGGTATGCGCATTGATGTCAATACAAGAAGACCTGTCTTGCGTAATAACGTTGGCGGTTTATCAGGTTCAGCTATATTTCCGATTGCTGTGCGCATGGTTTGGCAAGTTGCGAATGCTGTACAAATTCCGATTATTGGCATGGGTGGTGTGACTTCTGGAGAAAATGCAATTGAATTAATGATGGCTGGAGCGTCTGCTGTACAAGTTGGCATGGCTGTTTTCACAGACCCTTATGCGCCTATAAAAATTATTAATCAAATGCAAGAATTTTTAGATAATAAAAATATTTCTTCTGTGCGTGAAATTATCGGCACAGTGCAACCTTGGTGATAAATTATGAAAATTCTTGCAGTTGATTTTGGAGATTCTCGCACAGGGATTGCAATTTGTGATAAATCAGAATTTTTAGCTTCACCTGTTTGTGTGATTCAAGAAAAAAATTTTTTACATTGTGCCAATGCCGTTGCAGAAAAAGCAAAAGAATTACAGGCTGAATTATTAGTAATCGGCTATCCTAAAAATATGAATAATACAATTGGAGAACGTGCTGAAAAATGTAAAAATTTTGCAAATATTTTGCAGGAATTAACTGGCTTAGAAACAGTACTTTGGGACGAACGTTGTACGACCGTTTCTGCACATCAATATTTAAATCAAACGAATACCAGAGGCAAAAAACGGAAAGCCGTTGTAGATGCGGTTGCGGCAGTAATTATTTTAGAAAGTTATTTGGGTTATCGTAAAAATCAAATGAAATAACAAGCAGGGCATTTGCCCTGCCTGTAAATTATTATAATTATCTTATAATAGAATTAATATCATCTACTACATCGCCCATAGCTCGCATTGCTTTTCCTGTGTGACGTTTCAGACAATGCTTTTCACGTTCTGAAGCTTTGGATAACATGAAATATGCTGAGCCTATTACTGTTCCAAGGGAAACCCCTGCAATTAACATATTTTTATTCATGAAAATTCCTCCTTTCAGGATTATTAATTTTAGTATTTCCTGTGTAAGAAAATTTTTTCATGCCAAATCTAGTAAATTTAAATTTTAATTTTAGAAAGAATGTGATAGATTATGCCAAAATTGCATATTGTTTTAGCTGAACCGCAAATTCCCCAAAATACTGGAAATATTTCAAGAACCTGTGCTGTCACAGGTGCAGTATTGCATTTAATTAAGCCATACGGCTTTGAAATCAGTGATAAAAATTTAAAACGTGCCGGCTTAGATTATTGGGATAAATTAGAAATTTTTGAATATGACAGCATTCAGGATTTTATGAATCAGCATGAAAATCATGAAATTTATTTTTTTACGACTAAAAGCCGTACTTGTCATAGTGATGTGAATTATGATATTAAAAAAGATATTTATTTGATGTTCGGCAGGGAAGATGCAGGCTTGCCAGAAGAATTACTTGTAAATAATCCAAAAACTGCTGTCAGGATTCCTATGCGACCTACACTTAGAAGTTTAAATTTATCAAATTCTGTGGCAATTGCCGTATATGAAGTGCTTAGGCAATGGAATTATCCTGATATGAGTTTACAGGGAGATTTGACAAAATACGAATGGGAGTGATTTTATGAACTTGTTTATGAAACATAAGACACATGAAAAGTCTTGTATTAAAATAACTCTCACAGATAAAAAACCTACTATTTTTGATAGTAAAGTTGGCGGATTAGGTTATATTCCGCATGATGAGAATTTTCCGTGTGATAGTCAAGGCAATCAGTTAAGATTATTGGCACAAATTGATTGTTCACAAGTGAATCTTGAAGATTTTCCGCAATCAGGCTTATTGCAATTTTGGATTTTAAATCATGAAAGTTGCGGTTATGATGCGAAAAATCCAAGAAAACAAGATGGTTTTAGAGTGATATATTATTCAGAAATTGATAAGACTGTTACAGAACAGGAAGTTATTTCTAAATTTATAGAAAATAAATATGATAATGAAGATTTTTTCCCTGTGAAAAAAGAATGTGGTATGCTATTTACACTAGAAATTGATTTTGATAATGAAGAAGATGATGAATCAGAAGATGCTTGTCATCAAATTGGTGGTTATCCATGTTTTATAAGCTCTTTAAAGTTAAAGAAAATAAAGAAAAAACATGATTTTTTATTGTTTCAACTTGATATGGATTTTTCGGAAGATGATGAGTTGAGAATTATTTGGGAAGATGCTGGAATAGGTAATTTTTTTATAAATTCCAAAAAATTGAAAAAACTTGATTTTTCTGATGTTTGGTATAATTGTAGCTTTTAATTAATATGTTAGAAAGGATACTATGTAATTATGATAAAAACAATGCCTTGTGTTAGAATTAAACTAACAGATACGAAACCTACTATTTTTAATAGTAAAATTGGCGGATTGGGCTATATTCCGTCTGATAAAGATTTTCCATGTGATAGTCAGGGAAATCAGCTTAGATTATTAGCACAAATTGATTGTTCACAGGTTGATTTATTATTAGCACAAATTGAGTGTTCAAAAGTTGATTTTAAAAATTTTCCAAAATCAGGATTGTTGCAATTCTGGGTTCTTAATGACGATATTTCCGGCTGTGATTTTGATCATCCAACAAAACAAGACGGATTCAGAGTCATCTATTATTCTGAATCTGAAATTGACAGAACAGTCACAGAACAGGAAATTATTTCTAAATTTGTGAAAAATGCATATGATGATGAAGATATGTTTCCAGTTGAACAAGAATGTGGTATGCTATTTACGTCTGGAATCAGCATAAATTATGATTACCTTGATGAAGAAGATTACGAAGAAGCAGAAGAAGCAACAGAAGAATTTCATCAAATCGGGGGTTATCCGTATTTTACACAGTGCGACCCTAGGGAAGAAAATTCAAAATATAATTTTTTATTATTTCAGCTTGATTCTGAATATTGGCAAGAC
>CAMWHN010000039.1 GCA_947174085.1 uncultured Ruminococcus sp. | reverse complement strand
ATACACTTTTTTAAGCATTATTACTAGAATCTGATTCTGTTTCCTGTTCTGATTCCTCTTGCTCTGGAGCTGTCAAAAATTGGTATTGTTTCGGGACATTTTCTTGAATAATTGTATCAATCACTTCACGATTCCAACTTTTGTAAGAACCGCCGGAGCTATACGGCACATAATGCTTTTCTATTAATTCATCAGTATATAAATCATACGGATATACACGGACATTTGTCAGACCGGAATCATAGTGTGTAATCAAAGGCGTAAGCTTAATATTTTCAATTGTAATAACACCTTCTGTGTCACGGCAGATATCAAACATACCCATACCGCCGACCATGTTAAAATTATCCGTCTGTGCAGAAATAAAATTCCCCAGTGAATAAAACACAAATCCTTTTGAACCGTCTTCACGAGTTAAATATTCCATAGTTTCAAGCGTGTGTGAACCTGTTCCAATAATTACATCTGCGCCCCAGTTAATCATATTCTGTGCTAATGCCTTGACTTCGTCAGTTACTTCATGAGAATCTTCTATACCCCAATGTGCAGAAACAATAACACAATCTACTTGTTCCGAAAGTTCTTGGATTTGCTGTTTGATTAATTCTTCATTATCTGTATATACAATTTGCAAGTCAGAAGATTCCGGAAGTGAATAGCCGTTTGTATGCTCTGTATAGCCTAAAAATCCAAATTTCAGACCTTTTACTTTGATAATTCTATAATCCTGCATATCTTCTTCGTTATAATAAGCACCCATTACAACAAGATTATCATGTTCAAACTGTTGGTCGCTCCAGTAATCCAGACACGCTTCCAGACCGTCAGCTGTTTTATCCAGCATATGATTATTTGCAATATTAATAATATCAAAGCCAATATCAATTAAATCATCGCCCAGTTCTACAGGAGAATTAAAATTCAAATTCGTTCCGGAAATATCATATTTCCCGTTACAAATCAGCGTTTCCTGATTGACAAAAGCCAAATCTGCGTTTGCAATTCTATCAGCTATATTTTCATAACAATAATGAAAATCATAGTCTTTTTTAGTATCATCAGAAGCCTGTTCTTTTGCCGTAGAATACACATATGAATGCACTAAATCATCACCAACCGCAACGAAATTAACTTTTGCCGGTTTAAATGGCGGTTCAGTAGTTGGTTCTGTCTGTTCAGGTAATCCAACAGAAGAAATATCAATGACATGTTCAGAGTCAATTTTTTCTTGACGGTTGCACCCTGTCATAGTGAGTATTGCAAATGACAAAAACACAAAATATCGAAACTTCATAATACAAGTCCTTTCTTATTTTGATTTTTCTGCAAAATTTGATTTTCATAAACATTATATCACAAAATTCTTAAAAATGCAACAATTTTTTTTGTAAATTAAGACCTGACTTGTATAATTTAAGAAAAAAAGGCAAAACTAATTCTAAAATTATTTGCGAGAGGGTGAATTTTTAAATTCATGAATATCAAACAAAAATCAATACCGGAACATTTGGAAGAATCTCTTGCAGAAGTCCGGCAAATTGCAGAAAACAGTTCAGATATATTAATTAATCGCTTAGTCATTGGAAATATTTCCTGTGCAGTGATAGCTTGTGAAGGCATGTTATCTACAGCTATTATGACAGATTTAATCATTAAGCCTTTGACAGAAATTTCAATACAGTTAGACAGTGAAAATTTATTCCAGCATATTCAAGAAAATTTATTATTATCTTTAGACAGACCCGTTGTCAGAAATTATAGCGATTTTTTTAAATTATTATATTCCGGATTTGTAATTTTATTAGCCGAGGGACAAAATAAAGCATTAGCCTTTGGCGTACAGGGCTATGATAAGCGAAGTATTGGCGAACCCTCCGGCGAAAAAAATATACTTGGCGCACAAGATGGTTTTATAGAAGCCATTCGTACTAACATGTCATTAATTCGCCGTAGAATGAAAACACCATTATTAAAATTTGAACTATCGCAAATTGGAAATCTTAGTCAAACAGATATATGTCTTTGTTACATGACAGACAGAGTACCGCCACAATTATTGCGACAAATTAAAAAAAAGCTTGCGACTGTAGAATTAGACACAGTATTATCAACAGGCTATTTGCAATCTTTTTTAGAAAAATGCAGAGGCAGTTTATTTGACAGTGTCAGCTTAACACAACGTCCTGATGTATTATGCTCAAAATTACTAGAGGGCAGAATTGCATTATTAATTGATGGCACACCGTTTGTAATCGTCATTCCAAAATTATTTGTCGAAAATTTTCAGACACTAGATGATTATAATAATAAGCCTTATTATGCAGGATTTAGCCGTTGGATAAAATATCTGGCATTTTTTTTAGCCGTATTATTACCAGCGTTATATATTGCCGTCTGCATGCATCACCCCGAATTATTAAACAGTACACTTGTGCTGATTCTCACGGAAGCAGAACAAGAAGCACCATTGTCATTACCAACAGAAACGATATTTGTATTACTCATGTATGAAGTCATTCGAGAAGCAGGACTACGCTTGCCAAAATCCGTTGGCGGAGCTGTTAGCATTGTATCAGGCTTAATTATAGGCGATTCGGCAGTAGCATCTGGTTTAATTAGCACACCTATGCTGACAATGGTTGCTATTTCAGTCATTGCAGCATTTGTCACACCCGATTTAAATGCACCTATTACTGTTTTGAGATTATTATTTATTATTGTCGGCGGATTATGGGGCTTATTTGGAATCGGTTTATTAGGCATGTTAGCATTATATAATCTTTGTGCAACAGAAAATTTTGGATTTCCAGTCACAGCACCATTAGCACCATTTATTTCGAAATCCATGCGAGATGTCGCAACAAGAGTAAATTTCCAACGTATGCAGTCCGGTAATTTTACAGTGGAGGAATATCATGAGCAAAATTCGTAGTAGTCAATTATTTTGTATTCTAGTATTATGTGGCGCATGGTCAGTGATTTGTATTCCGTCCATGAACGAGAGTGGACAAATTTTAGGAACAATCGCCGGCTGTTTATTACAAATATTATTTTGCTTGCCTATGCTGGCATTAGCAAAACGGCAAGGTTCTTTTGAAAAATTAATCCAGTCACAGAAATGGCTAGGCATGTTATATATTATATTTTTCTTATTATGGGGAGCGCAGAGTTTTATACAACTTTGGGAAGTTTCACCACCGCAATTATTACCGTATTCCAGTAAAATAGCAGGCGGTATTTTAATTATCCTGACATGTTTATATACTAGTTCAGTCGGATTAAAAGCAACAGCAAGATGTGCGCCATTTATGATAGCATTATTTATTATTTCTGTTATCATATTAATATTAGGCGCATGGAAACGCATTGATATTAGCAGAATTGCTTTCACTAGAACAGGATTCTGGGATAGTATTACAATTTATAATAATTTAAGTTGCGAATTAATGATAGCATGGGTACTACTGGACAGAGTAAAAGGCAGGCGTAATCTGGCGATTAATAGCTATTTACTCACAAAAGCCGGATTTTGCATATTAATATTATTTTTAAGCATTACGGTCGGCGGGAGACTAACAGAATTAACAGGCTATCCATTTTTTATGCTGACAACACTGTCACAGCCTTTGCAAGGACAACGTGCAGACGCATTATATATTTTAGTATTTGTCATGCTATATATCATGCATATTACCATACAAACTGGAATTATCGGGCATTTATCAGAATTTTTATTCCCAGCATTCAGCAAATATACAGCTCCGGTTTCGTTATTATTTATGCTGTTATTGGCATGGCTTGCAGATAGTAATATTATGCAATCTATTACAACAATTTCCTTGCCGGTATTAGCATTTCTAGTCCCATTGCTATTACGCATGAAACAGTTTTCTAAATCCATTCACAAGGAGCAGTCACAGCATGAAGCATTTTAAATTATTAATTTTTTTATTATTAAGCTTATTATTAACTGGTTGTAGTTCAGAATCTATTGCAGATAGAGTATATACACAAGCCATAGGCTTAACCTGTGATAAGCAATTAAGCTTTTATACACAAGGCTTTGAACAAGATTCTGATACAGAAGCAGTAACAGGTACTAGCATTGCCGAAGTATTGCGCTGTGAAGAATCTGTCAACGGTGGCAAAGTTTTTATTGGTCATACAGAATTATTATGCCTTGACGGTACTTGCACATTAGAGCCGGCAGAAGAATTATTATTTCAACAAGGACTTTCGCCGGCATGTAAAATTTTATATACCAATCCTAAAAAATATTTCCAAGACGCTGACAGCACAGCTACTGTTCATATGATACGCATGTCAGAACAAAACGGTTTATTAAGTTCTACAGAATTATCTACAGCTTTAAACGAATGGCATGGCATTTGGGAAACGGCATTAATTCCGGCAGAATCCAAATCACAAGATTATCCAGAATTAGTATTATTGCATAAAAACGGCACTTGTACAAAATTATCTGATACGGCATCAAAAGGCATGTACTGGTTGCGCCGTAATTCTGGAAGTTTCACTATGACATTAGAAACACCAGACGGGGAACAAGATATT
The DNA here is from genome assembly GCA_947174085.1 of uncultured Ruminococcus sp. GTDB lineage: Bacteria > Bacillota > Clostridia > Oscillospirales > Ruminococcaceae > UBA3855. Next base: position 6,863 of record CAMWHN010000039.1, on the reverse strand, counting down.
TTTATTGAAAAAACGAAATTACAGAAATCCAGCCAACAGGACAAATTATATTATCATGTGATAGTGAATACAAAAGATAGTAATGAAGAATTGCGTGATATGCTTCAGAAATTAATTACAAAACAATGTAAATTCGCTGTTTTAGAAATGCTAAGAGCCAATGCTGATGTTATCGGTATGCAAGATTTATTAGAAAATGCCAATATAGAAATAAATAAAAATTTAAAACCAGAAGTTGAAATTTCAGTTAGTATAGAATAATTAAAATAATTCTTTTTTTAAATAAATAGAATCTTGTTCTGTTAATTTTCTAATTACTTTGCAAGGATTTCCCACCGCAAGCACATCAGAGGGAATATCTCTGGTTACAACGCTTCCTGCACCAATAATCGTATTATCACCAATTGTTACACCGCCACAGATAGTCACATTACTTGCAATCCAACAATTACTGCCAATTTTAATTGGTTTTGCGTATTCTAAATTAAATAAACTACCATCTTCACGAGTTTTCATATTACGTTCAGATGGCAAAAATGGGTGAATTGGTGTTGCAAGAGTACAATTCGCACCAAAAAAAACATCATTGCCAATAAAAACAGGCGCACAATCTAATACAACAAAATTAAAATTCGCATAGCATCTGTCACCAAATTTTGTAAATATGCCATAATCAAACTGAATTGGCGATTGCAAATATAAATCTTTTCCAGCATGTGGAAGTAATTGTTTTAAAATTTCATTTCTTTTTTCTAGTTCATCATCATAACAATTATTATAATCATGTGATAATCTATGTGCCTTAGCACGCATTTTTACTAGTTCTTCGTCAGACGAATCATAAATTTTGCCGAGAAGCATTTTTCCTTTTTCTGTTTCTGTTCCAGAAGAATATTCTTCCATTTCCAATATATCAAAAATCATAAAAACCTCCTGATTAGATAAATTTGCAAAAAACACTTCTGAAAAATCCAGAAGTGTTTTTTTGACTTAGCGATTATTCATAGTATATTTAATATGCTCAATAGCGGCTTCTGCATAGTCATTAATTTTTTCTGAACTATTTGCGTCAAGAGCTTTTTGATACCATTCCAAAGCCTTTTCTGGCTGTGGACGCATACCGCCGCTGCCGTTCAGATAAATTTCACCAATAGCAAGATGTGATAATACAAGACCTCTGTTAGAAGCTTCTGTATGCCATGCAATCGCTCTGTCTGGATTCTGTGGGAACGGATAAGTACCATTTTTATAACTATCCGCAACTTGGAACATAACATGCAAAAGTACATCTTTTTCTTTTTGTTCCAGTGTATCCATACGTCCTTTAATATCACGCAGGAAACCAAGCATACTTGTCATATAGTTTTTCGTTCTTGGCTTACCTAAGAACGTCCAGCTTCCCATTTCGTCCATGCCCTCTACGATAAACAATGCATAGTCAACTAAATCATCTAATGCATCACGAACAGGTTCAGGTGCAGGAGCAGGTGCTGAAACTGGTGCAGGCTGTGCTTGCAAATTTTCTAATACAGGTTGTTCGACAGCAACTGATTCAGGAGCTGTAACAGCTTGTTTCACTTGATTTACTTGTTCATTTGCATGTGCTTTTTCCATGCGTTCATACACAAGATTATCTTTGGAATTTGTAATTTTATCCAGTAATTCTCTGTAACGAGCTTGTCTTCTTTCGTCACCTAAGAAACTTGCACGTCTTTCTTGCATGAGAATATACTCTAACATGTGAATACAACGCTCCATTGGTTCAATTGCTTCCATTTTGGGAGCCATATAAGTAATTTTTTCCACAATAATCGAATATAAAAACATAGATTTTTCCATATGTCGATTATGTTCTTCTGACGTGCCTAATCTGCCTTGACGATATTCTTCGTCAGCAAATTCTTTGAGCTTGTCAATGCTCATTTTGTCCGTACCTTTGCGCCATTGATGTGCGCCACAATTCTTACAACTAACTTGATTATTCGCTAGTCTTGCGCCACAACTATAACAAGTTTTCTGTGCCATTATTGCAACTCCTTTTTATACGATGCCAAGCATCTGAATTTTATTATTTTTATTATATCACACTCACATAAAAATTGCAATCGTTTCTAATTTTTTTGTAATATTTAAACAAATTAAGAATTTAAAAATTAGTATTATTCACGAAAAAAATAATTTCCCTGTCACAAAACAGGGAAATTATCTGCATTTTTAAAATAATCAGCCGTTCAAACGAGCTTCAATTTTGTCAAGTGTATCTCTCAGAGCCTGTGGTACACGACCGCCTTTTGCAGCAATATCTTCATCATAATATCTGCGCATTTCAGCAATTTCTTTTGTCCAAAGTTCTTTATCAACGTCAAGTAATTTATCCAGAATTTCTGGAGTTACTTCGTCTTCGATACCCTCAAGATTAATATCTTCTTTCTTAGGTAAGTAGCCGATAGCTGTTTCATCAGCGTCAACTTCACCCTCACAGCGTTTAATAATCCAGTCAAGAACTCTCATATTATCGCCGAAACCAGGCCAAATGAAATTGCCATTTTCGTCCTGCTTAAACCAGTTGACATTGAAAATCTTAGGTGCTTTATCGCCAAGCGTTTCGCCCATTTCAAGCCAGTGATTCCAGTAGTCACCAACGTTATAGCCAATAAATGGCTTCATAGCCATTGGGTCATGTCTCAGAACACCAACTGCACCAGTAGCAGCAGCCGTTGTTTCAGAAGATACCGCAGAACCAATATAAGTACCATGTGTCCAATCAAAAGATTGATATACTAATGGTGTTGTAGAAGCACGTCTGCCACCGAAAATAATTGCAGATACAGGTACACCCTGTGGGTTATCAAATTCTGGTGACAAGCAAGGGCAATTCTGTGCTGGAGCTGTAAATCTGGAATTAGGGTGTGCAAGAGTTTTACCCTCTGCTGTATAAGCTTCGCCGTCAACAACGTTACCAGTCCATTCTGTTGCATTCTTAGGCGGATTTTTAGACAATTTTTCCCACCATACTGTGTTATCATCGTTATTTAATGCAACGTTTGTGAAAATTGCATTTTTCTTTGTAGATGCCAATGCATTGAAATTAGATTTTTCATTTGTACCAGGAGCAACGCCGAAGAATCCATTTTCTGGGTTAATTGCATATAATCTGCCGTCTTCACCCGGTTTGAGCCATGCAATATCATCACCAACTGTGAATACTTTATAGCCGTTTTTCAAATAGCCCTCTGGTGGAATCAGCATAGCAAGATTTGTCTTACCACAAGCTGATGGGAATGCAGCACAAACATATTTTGTATCGCCGTCCGGTTTCTGAACGCCTAAAATTAACATATGTTCAGCCATCCAACCTTCATTTTTGCCTTGGAAAGATGCAATTCTTAAAGCAAAGCATTTTTTAGATAAAATTACATTACCGCCGTAAGCAGAGTTAATAGACCAAATTGTATTATCTTCTGGGAACTGTACAATATATCTATTTTCAGGGTTTACTTGTGCTTTGGAGTGCAGACCTCTTACAAAGTCGTTAGAATCTCCTAACTTATCAAATGCAGCTTTGCCCATTCTTGTCATAATATTCATGTTCAGAACAACATAAATAGAATCTGTCAGTTCTACACCAACTTTGGAAATTGGGGAAGTAACAGGACCCATAGAATATGGGATAACATACATTGTTTGCCCTTTCATAACGCCATCATACATAGGTGTTAATTTTGCATACATTTCTTGTGGATCCATCCAGTTATTTGTAGGACCTGCATCTTCTTTTGTTTTAGTACAAATAAATGTTCTGTCTTCTACACGAGCAACGTCATTCACAGCCGTTCTGTGATACAGACAACCAGGGAGTTTTTCCTGATTTAAATAATACATTTTGTTTGGGTCGCCATCTGGTAAAGATGTTACTTCCTTTGTAAGAGCGTCTAACTGCTCTTGTGAACCGTCAATCCAAACTACTTTGTCTGGTTTGCATAAGTCAACCATTTCTTGAACCCAGTCCAAAACTTTCTGATTTGTCGTCAGTGCGCCTTCTAAAGCCATTGGTTTAGTCCTCCTTAAATTCAATAAATTCAATTTTGTGTACTTGTATCAAATACACTTGTCAATACTTGACATATTTATTTTAGCATAGTTTTAAAACTTTGTCAATAGCTTGTGTTAGATTCTTATGAAAAAAAGCTCTGCCGTGACAGAGCTTTTTAAAATTTAAATTAATTTTTTAAGATTATTCTGCACTTGCAAAATATTCTTCTGAACTGATGTTGCCACCAGCTCCAATATAAGCGGCATATGCAAGAACAAGAGAAGCGTCACTTGCGTTAACACTGTCATCATGATTTACATCAGCGGATTTTATTTGTTCAGGTGTTAAACCGCTGTCATTGCCTGCACCAATTAAGGCAGCCGCAATAAGAATATTAGAAGCGTCTTCTGCATTTATTTTTTTGTCATCGTTTACGTCACCGAGTAAAATGTCTATTGTATCTGTTGGCGGTTCTGGTTCTAAATTGGAGCTGATAACTTCAAATGAATTGCCATTTTTCTCTGCATAAGCTTGTGCTGTTGAACCCTCATAGCCACGAATTAAAGTTGTTTCTGGCAACCTTAGTGAATATAGCACTGTATTCATGCCTAAAAATGTAATAGATTCTAAATTCTTGTTATCTTGAAAAGTATCGCTTCCGATTTCTTCTACAGTAGATGGGATTGTAATCTCTGTTAAACTTGTATTAGAATAGAATGCATCAGCTTTTATTATTTTCAAACCCTCATGTAATGTAACTTTAGTCAAATTGCATTGGCTAAACGCATATTCTCCAATTGTTTCTACACTGTCAGGAATTTTTACTTGCTCTAAAGCACAACCTCTAAATGCATAAGCCCCAAGTGTTTTCAATGTTGGTGATAATTGTACTGTTTTCAGATTGGAACATTGTGTGAAGCAATTTTCACCAATTTCGGCGACACCATCTCCCATAGTAACAGTTTCTAATGCTTTGCACAAAGCGAAACTACTGTTTCTAATTACTAATTCATTGCCACCAAGAAAATTTACAGAACGCAAATTAGGACTGTTGGGAAAAGCCCAGAATATTTCTTTGAGAGTAGTGGGAAGTGTAATTTCCTCAAATCCACAGCCATCGAAAGCCTGTTGTCCGATTTCTTCCAACCCCTCGTTAAATGTAGCAGTTGCCAGATTTGTACAATTTGCAAAAGCTGCCGCTCCGATACGAATCACATTCGCACCAAGAATTAAATCTGTAATGGTTTTTTCGCCCTCAAAGGCACGGCTAGCAATTTCAGTAACAGGAACAACTGTGCCATCTTCTTTCTGGAATTCATCTGGAATAACAACCCAGATTTTTTCTTCTGTGGCTTTCACAACAACAGCATAATCATCATAAACATGATATTGTAACCCATCTGTACCATTAACCATATCATAAGCATGAGCTGTCAGACTTGTTGAAATCTGATTTGGCAATAACTCCGCACTGGAACACATCAGAAAACCAGCCATGAGAATTGCAATATATCTGCTTGTAAATTTTTTCATAATTTTTCTTCCTTTCAAATTGTTGAAATTAATTATACAGGAGAATGAAAAAAAATACAAGTGTTTTGAAAATATTTCTAAAAAATTTCTCTGTTATACATAAAAATAATTTTTTGCCTTAAAAGCATTTATAAAAAATATCATGCCAAATAATTTAGCAGGATATTTTTTCATAAAACCATTACTTACAGTTTTTAAGTATAGATTCAAGAATATTAGAATTGCAATTATTATTTTCGCAATTCTGACCTAGTGCAGATAATAAATCTTTACTATTGCAAGTTTTTCCATTAATTACACAAGTATTATCTTTGCAAGTACTATCAGAATTATGATTTAGTTCAGATAATAAGTCCTGTAAACTGCAAGATTTTCCATTAATTGTGCAAGTGCCGTCCTTGCAGATAATCACAGGGCAGTTGTCACCAATACAAGGAGTTGTTACTGGCTGTGAGGGAACAGCATTATTATCTTGATTATTTTGGGAATTATCTTGTGTTGGCTTATCTGGCACAGATGGTGTTACATTTGGTGTTGTTGTAGGTGTTGTTATGCTTGGTGTATTAGCAGACGTACCGCCTGTGAAAACTTGTGTCCAGTACAGCACACCATTTTCAGAGACAACACCAATACCAATAGAATCAAAATTTGCATTTAAAATATTTGCTCTATGTCCAGAAGAGTTCATCCAACCAGTCATAACGGCTTCTGGAGTAGCATAGCCATAAGCAATATTTTCACCTGAAGTCTTCCAAGTGACACCAAATTCATTCAGAACAGTTGCACAGTTAGAACCATCTGGACGAGTATGCGAAAATAGTGTAACTAGTTCTTGTGAACGTTTTTCGCCGGCACTGTTCAAAGCCGGAATTACTTGCAAAGCGTTTAAACCTTGTTTAGCACGTTCCTGATTCACAAGAGAAGCGACTTCATTTGCATAATCCTGTAAAGAAATATTTGTAATATTTACAGAATTAGATTCTTTTGCGAATGCCTGTACAGAACTAACAGTACATGCCATTCCAGTTGACACTGTTAGTAAAACAGCGCAGACACTTGCAATTAATTTTTTTGTTTTCATGAGAATTAACTCCTTTCTGGATATAAAATTTAGATTTTTTTGCTGTAAAGCATAAACTAATTATAATATTATTTATGCAAAATGTCAAGAAACAATATTTTCCAGACATAAAATTTAGAATTTATTACAAAAATTAGGTAATCAAAATTTTGTGAAATATTCTAAAATAAGGGAGCTGTTCTTGTATATAATATATAAAAACTAGTAATATTACTG
>CAMWHN010000038.1 GCA_947174085.1 uncultured Ruminococcus sp. | reverse complement strand
CAAGTATAAAATAGTATAGCATATGATATGGATTTTGTCAAGTATTTTTTTGAAAATCTGTAAAAATTCTAAGGAGGTTATTCGCCTATGGTAAATGTTACCGCAAAACAGCTCGGTAAGAATGTTAGAATGAGTTTCGGCAAAATTCCGGAAGTTCTGGATATGCCTAACTTGATTGAAATTCAAAAAAATTCGTATAAATGGTTTCGAGATGAGGGACTAAAAGAAGTTTTTAAAGATTTCTCTGCAACGGATTATAATGGCAATCTGGTTTTGACATTCGTAGGCTATCGTTTTGATGACGAACATCTAAAATATAAGACAATTGCAAAAGCGAAAGAACATCAGGCAACGTATGCATCTCCCCTGCGTGTTATCGCAAAACTTTGGAATAAAGAAACAGGTGAAGTCAAGGAAAGTGAGATTTTCATGGGTGATTTCCCACTCATGACAGACAGTGGAACATTTGTCATTAACGGTGCTGAACGTGTCATTGTATCGCAATTAGTACGTTCTCCCGGTGTTTATTACGGCATGGAAAAGGACAAGACGGGCAAAGAGCTTTTCAAGTCTACGATTATTCCGAACCGTGGTGCATGGTTAGAATATGAAATGGATTCCAATGATATTGTCTATGTGCGTATTGATAAAAACCGTAAGATTCCATTGACAACTTTTTTGCGTGCAATTGGCTTGGGAACAGACCAAGAAATTGAAGAAAAATTTGGACATGATGAAAGACTTTATCAGACAATACTTGAAAAAGATGTTGCCAAAAATATTGAAGATGGTTTAATTGAAGTTTATAAAAAATTGCGTCCCGGTGAACCTCCTACAGTAGAAAGTGCGCAAGCACATCTTGATATATTATTTTTTGACCCTCGACGTTATGATTTGTGCAAATTTGGTCGTTATAAATATAATAAAAAACTTGGCATTGCTTCTCGTTTAGCAGGGCGCATGGTTTCCAGAAATGTAATTAACGAACGTACTGGAGAAGTTCTTGCAGAAGCTGGTGAAAAGCTGACACTGGAACAAGCAAACGCAATTGAACAAGCTGGTATTTATGAAGTTTTCTTAACTGTAGAATCTAAGCAATATTATACCAACGAACAAGGGCAAACGCTTACTCGTATGGTAGAAAAAGAAATTAAAGTCCTTGGTAATGGCATGGTAGACCTTGCAAATTATGTAGATTTTGACCCGTCTGAAATTGGAATTAACGAAAAAGTTGCAATTCATGTATTGCATGATATTTTAGATAATACAGACCCTGCGGATTTAAAAGCAGTTTGCAAAAAACGTGCAGAAGAACTTGTGCCAAATCATATTACGTTAGATGATATTTATGCTTCTGTAAGTTATTTTTTAAATCTCTGTGAAGGTGTCGGCACAATAGATGATATTGACCATTTGGGCAATAGACGTATTCGCCGTGTTGGTGAATTGTTGCAAAATACAATGCGTTCTGGTATGGCACGTATGGAGCGTGGCATTCGTGAGCGTATGAATTTGCAAACACAAGATATGGACGTTATCACGCCACAAGCTTTGGTTAATATACGTCCTGTTACGTCTCAGATTAAAGAATTTTTCTGTTCTTCGCCTTTGTCACAGTTCATGGATCAAAATAACCCACTTGCAGAATTAACACATAAACGTAGACTTTCTGCACTGGGTCCAGGTGGTTTGTCTCGTGACCGTGCCGGATTTGAAGTCCGTGATGTACACTATTCACATTATGGAAGAATGTGTCCAATTGAAACGCCGGAAGGTCCTAATATCGGCTTGATTTCTTATTTGGCAACTTTTGCAAAAATTAATGAATATGGCTTTATTGAAGCACCTTATCGCCGTGTAGACAAGGCAACTGGTGTTGTTACAAATGAAGTTGTATATATGCCGGCTGATGAAGAAGATAATTATGTTGTTGCACAGGCAAATGAACCTCTTACAGAAGAAGGTAAATTTGCTAGACCAAAAGTAAATGCCAGATTCCGTGATAAAATTCTGGAATGTGAAAACAATAGAGTAGATTTCATGGACGTATCGCCAAAAATGGTTGTTTCTGTCGCAACGGCAATGATTCCGTTTTTAGAAAATGACGATGCAAACCGTGCTTTAATGGGTGCGAACATGCAACGACAAGCTGTGCCATTGTTAAAAACAGAACGTCCATTTGTTGGCACAGGTATGGAATATAAGGCTGCTGTTGACTCTGGTGTTTGTGTGCTTTCTGAAACAGATGGCATTGTTACATTTGTGTCTGCTGATAAAATTATTGTTCAGGATACAAATACAGTAAATCATAGTTATGAATTAATTAAATTTCAACGTTCTAATCAGGATACTTGTGTCAATCAAAGACCAATTGTCAGTGTGGGAGATACTATCCGCAAAGGGCAAGTTTTGGCTGACGGTCCTGCAACTTCTGATGGTGAAATTTCACTTGGTAAGAATGCTCTGATTGGCTTTATGACATGGGAGGGCTATAACTATGAAGATGCTGTATTACTGAACGAAAGATTAGTGCGTGAAGATGTATTTACATCAATTCATATTGAAGAATATGAATTAGAATGCCGTGATACAAAACTAGGTCCAGAAGAAATTACAAGAGATATTCCAAATGTTGGTGAAGATGCATTGAAAAATCTTGACGAACATGGTATTATTCGCATTGGTGCAGAAGTAACAGCAGGAGATATTCTTGTTGGTAAAGTAACACCAAAGGGCGAAACGGAATTAACAGCAGAAGAAAGATTATTAAGAGCAATTTTCGGCGAAAAAGCTCGTGAAGTGCGTGATAATTCTTTGAAAGTTCCGCATGGTGAAGGCGGTATTGTAATTGATGTAAAAATTTTCAGACGTGGCGAAAAAGCCAATGATGATATGAATGCAGAAGTTTCTGAACTTGGTACAGGCGTAAATCAATTAGTACGTTGCTATATTGCACAGAAACGTAAAATTTCTGTCGGTGACAAAATGGCTGGCAGACATGGTAATAAGGGTGTTGTTTCCCGAATCTTGCCAGAAGAAGATATGCCATTCTTACCGGATGGCACACCGCTTGATATTGTATTAAATCCTTTGGGCGTACCGTCTCGTATGAATATCGGACAGGTTTTAGAAGTACATTTGGGTATGAGTGCAAAGGCTTTGGGTTGGCATATTATGACACCTGTTTTTGACGGCGCACATGAAGATGATATCCGTGCTTGTTTCCGTGAAGCAAATGAAAAAAATGCGCCTTATCGTAACGAACCGTTTGAATTAAATCAAATGGATAAAGTAATTAATCCAAAAGCCATTGACATGAACGAAGATGGTAAATTTACACTTTATGACGGTCGTACTGGTGAAAAATTTGATAACAGAGTTACTGTTGGCTATATGTATTATTTAAAATTACATCATCTGGTAGATGATAAAATTCATGCACGTTCTGTAGGTCCTTATTCACTAGTTACACAACAGCCTTTGGGTGGTAAAGCACAATTTGGCGGTCAGCGTTTCGGTGAAATGGAAGTTTGGGCATTGGAAGCTTATGGTGCGGCATATACTTTGCAGGAAATTTTGACAGTAAAATCTGATGATACTGTTGGACGTGTCAACACTTATGAACATATCGTAAAAGGTCAAAATGTTCCAAAAGCTGGTATTCCAGAATCGTTCAAAGTATTAATCAAAGAAATGCAGTCACTTGGTCTTGATGTAAAAGTACTTGATGCAAATCAAGATGAAATTGACTTGAAACAGCATTTTGAAGAAGATGATGATATTCCAATGCCGGCAACAGATTTCATTGAAGATTATCAAAGTGATGATGAAGAATTTGAAGATAATGGCTATACAACGCATGAAACTGACAAAGATACTGACAGTTATGATGATGACTTTGAAGACGAAGAAGAACCTATTCTTGAAACAGCTGAATCAAATTTGAATAGTGATGACTATGGGAACGATACTGACGATTTTGATTTGTTCTAAGTCATGTCAATTTTGTGGCAGGAGAATCCTGCCACAGCCATCTTAATATTTAGGAGGTTACTAGCTTGGAATCTAATACTTTTGAATCTTTGCAAATCGGACTCGCCTCTCCGGAACGTATCAGAGAGTGGTCCTATGGTATTGTAGAACGCCCTGAAACCATTAATTACAGAACGCAAAAGCCTGAAACAGGTGGTCTGTACTGTGAGCGCATTTTTGGACCCACAAAAGATTGGGAATGTCATTGCGGTAAATTCAAAAAAATTCGCTTTAAAGGCAAAGTTTGTGACCGTTGCGGTGTAGAAGTTACAAGAGCTAGGGTTCGCCGTGAACGTATGGGGCATATTGAACTTGCTGCTCCAGTGTCGCATATTTGGTATTTCAAAGGCACACCCTCTCGTATCGGACAGGTGCTTGAAATTTCACAGAAACGTTTAGAAGAAGTGTTATATTTCACAAAATATGTTGTGATTGAACCCGGTGAAACGGCTTTGTTAAAAAATAGCCTGCTCACAGAAGAAGAATATACGAAAAATCATGAAAAATATGGTGATACGTTTATTGCGGAAATGGGTGCAGAAGCGATTCAATGGCTTCTTGATGAATATGACCCAGAAAATTACACCAAATTTTTTGAAAAACATTTAGATTTATTTTCTAGAGTAATTGGCTTATCTGAAAAAGAAATACACGATTATTTGCATAGATTTATTTACTATGTAGAAGAAGCCGGAGAATCAGGCTATCAAAACGGTGATGTTGTTGCTTATGCAGATTATAAAGAAATACTTTTGCCGTATAATCGCAAATGTGAAGATGATGCTAATACACCAGCAGTAATAAAAAGCGGATTTGCTTATATGCTAGAATTATTTGACAAAAATTTTAATTCTGCAAATCCAGAATTTGAAGAAATTCGCAAAGAACATTGGGTAAATGACTTGCAGTATACTGCAAATAGCCTGAAAGATGAATTAAAAGGCTTGCCGAATGGACAGAAAAAAATTAAGCTTTTGAAACGTCTTGAAATTATTGAAGCATTTTTGCAATCTGGTAATAAACCGTCATGGATGGTCATGAACGTTGTGCCAGTTATTCCGCCGGATTTACGTCCTATGGTTATGCTGGACGGCGGTAGATATGCAACTTCTGATTTGAATGATTTATATAGACGTGTGATTAATAGAAATAATCGTCTGCAACGTATGCTGAAATTAGAAGCACCAGATATTATTGTGCGCAATGAAAAGCGTATGTTACAAGAAGCTGTAGACGCTTTAGTTGACAATGGCAGACATGGCAGACCGGTTACTGGTCCTAATAATAGAGCTTTAAAATCTTTGTCTGATATGCTGAAAGGTAAACAAGGGCGTTTCCGCCAGAATTTGCTTGGAAAACGTGTAGACTATTCTGGGCGTTCTGTTATTGTTGTAGGTCCAGAATTGAAAATGTATCAATGCGGTTTGCCGAAAGAAATGGCATTAGAATTATTTAAGCCATTTGTGTTAAAACGACTTGTTGATACAAATGTCATTGCAAATATTAAAAGCGCAAGAAAAATTGTTGACCGTGCAACAGATAAATCTGTATGGGACGCTTTGGAACATGTGATTAAATCACACCCTGTTTTACTGAACCGTGCGCCCACTCTGCATAGATTGGGGATTCAAGCATTTGAACCAATTCTAGTAGAAGGTCGTGCATTAAAATTACACCCTTTAGTATGTTCGGCATTTAATGCTGACTTTGACGGTGACCAAATGGCTGTGCATTTGCCACTTTCTGCCGAAGCACAGGCAGAAGCTAGATTTTTAATGCTTGCTGCTAATAATTTATTAAAGCCGTCTGATGGTCGTCCTGTAGCTGTACCATCTCAAGATATGGTACTTGGGTCTTATTATCTAACGCTTTTGAAAGAAGATGACAAGGGTGCAGGCAAATGTTTCCGTGATGTCAATGAAGCAATGATGGCTTATTACGAGGGTGATGTAACGTTACATGCGCCTATCAAAGTCAGAATTACAAAAGACGTTGCAGAGAAAAAACTTTCTAAAATTATTGACTGTACGATTGGCAGATTAATTTTTAATGAAAATATTCCGCAAAATCTGGGCTATGTGGATAGAACAAATTCAGACCGGCAATTTGATTTAGAAGTTTCGTTCTTAGTCAGAAAAGGTCAGCTTTCTGAAATTATTGACAGATGTATCAGAATCCATGGCACAACTACCACGTCTGAAGTACTTGATAAAATTAAAGCATTAGGATTTAAATATTCTACAAAATCCGGTATTACAACGGCTGTTTGTGATGCCACAATTCCGCCACAGAAAAAAGATATTTTGAAAAAAGCAGATGAAAAAATTGATGAAATTAATGCTATGTTTGATAATGGCTATATTTCTTCTGCTGAAAAATCACAGCTTGTTGTGCAAACTTGGAACAAAGCAACAGATGACGTAACAGATGCACTTCAAAAAAATATGAATCCATATAATCCAATTCAAATGATGGCACATTCTGGCGCACGTGGTTCTATTGCACAGCTTCGTCAGCTTGCTGGTATGCGTGGATTAATTGCAAATACTTCTGGTACAACAATTGAGATTCCAATTCGTGCAAATTATCGTGAGGGATTAAATATTCTGGAATATTTTATTTCTTCTCGTGGCGCAAGAAAGGGACTTGCTGACACAGCACTTCGTACAGCAGACTCTGGTTATTTAACACGTCGTTTAGTAGACGTTTCACAGGAAGTTATTATCCGTGAACAAGATTGCGGTACAGATGACGGTATTGAAGTTTATGAAATCCGTAACGGTACAGAATTAATTGAACCTATGAAAGACCGTTTAATAGGACGTTTCTTGTGTGCAGATTTGCGTGATTCTGAAACTGGTGAGATGCTTATTAGCAAAGATAAATTGCTAACTGAAAAAGATGCGGAAAAAATTCTAAAACTAGGTGTAGAACGCATTAAAATTCGTTCTGTATTAAAATGCAAATCTAAGCAAGGCGTTTGTGCAAAATGTTATGGCGCAAATCTTGCAAATAATAATCTTGTTTCCGTTGGGGAAGCCGTTGGTGTTATTGCGGCACAATCTATCGGTGAACCGGGTACACAATTAACAATGCGTACATTCCATACAGGCGGTATTGCCTCCGGCGGTGAGGGCGGCGATATTACACAGGGTTTGCCTCGTGTTGAAGAACTTTTTGAAGCAAGAAAACCAAAAAATGCCGCTATTATTGCAAGCATTGATGGTGTTGTGCATTTAGAAGAAGTCAAAACAACTCGTACACTAACAATTCGTAATCAGGAAACGGGCGAAGAAATTTCAGAATCTATTCCGTATAATTATAAATATAGAAATCTTCATGAAGGTTCTGTTGTTCATAAAGGCGACCGTTTGACAGAAGGCAATGTATTCCCTTCACGCATTTTAGAAGTATTAAATACTTCTGCCGTACAGGATTATATTATTATTGAAGTTCAAAAAGTATATCGTTTACAAGGCGTTGATATTAACGATAAGCATATTGAAGTTATTGTACGTCAAATGCTTCGTAAAGTTCGCATTGAAGATGTGGGCAGTAGCAATGAAATTTCAAATTCTGAATATTTGTTACCAGGTACACTTGTAGAATCAAAGCAAGTAGATGAAATTAATAGTAAAATTCAAGCTTTAATTGACAGTGGGCGTACAGATTTGAGCTTAGTAACAACGTCACCTGTTTTACAAGGTATCACAAAAGCTGCTTCTAGTTGTGATAGTTTCTTGTCAGCAGCTTCGTTCCAAGAAACTACGAAAGCTTTAACTGACGCTGCAATTCGTGGTAAAATTGACCCATTGCAAGGACTAAAAGAAAATGTAATTATCGGTAAACTGATTCCAGCCGGAACAGGTATGGATATTTATAATAACGTTCAGCTTGTGAGAGCGTCTAAACCAGATTCTCCTGCTGACCATGCAACACCATTGGCAACTATGGTTTAATTAAATTAAATTTTAAAAAAGCAACATGTTTTTTAGAAAAATATGTTGCTTTTTCTTGACAAAATTAAAATCTTATGCTATAATAAATTTAATAAACTTAGTATTTCTATCAGAAAAGAGTGTGTATATGGAAATTCCAAATCAAATTGAAGAAACAATTGTCAGGAAATTTAATAGACCTATCTGGTCAAAATTTCTAAAAGGTATCAAAGAATATGATTTAATTCAGGAAAATGATAAAATTGCAGTTTGTATTTCTGGCGGTAAAGATTCTATGCTTATGGCAAAATGTATGCAACGAATGCAACGTTATAGTAAATTTCCGTTTGAAGTTATATTTTTAGTCATGAATCCGGGCTATAATGAAAGAAATAAACAAAAAATTATAGAAAATGCAGAATTATTAGGCATTCCAATTCAGATGTTTGAGGCGAAAATTTTTGATTATGTCGTGAATATTCAGCAAAATCCATGCTATCTTTGTGCAAGAATGCGCCGAGGGCATTTATATAAAACAGCACAGGATTTAGGCTGTAATAAAATTGCCTTGGGACATCATTTTGATGATGTAATTGAAACAATTCTGATGGGTATGTTATACGGTTCACAGATTCAAACTATGATGCCTAAAATTCATAGCGAAAATTTTGAAAATATGCAGTTAATTCGTCCCCTATATCTTGTAAGAGAGTCTGATATTATTGCATGGCAAGTATATCATCAATTAGAATTTATTCAGTGTGCCTGTCGCTTTACAGAAAATTATATGATTGATGAAAACGGTGGAAATCATTCTAAACGTCAGGAAATTAAAGAATTATTACAACAGCTCCGGAAAATTAGTCCTGCAATTGATAAAAATATTTTTCGCAGTGTCGAAAATGTAAATTTAAAAACAATTATTTCTTATCATCTCGGAAATGAATATCATCATTTTTTAGATGATTATGACAAAGGTGTTACAAATCATGGCACAAAATCCGGTGAAGGACGGTGAATTTATTATATGCTAAATCAATTTTCAAGAACAGAACTTTTATTTGGCGAAAAGGCTATGAAATATTTAAAACAATGCCGTGTTGCCGTATTCGGCATTGGTGGCGTAGGCGGTTACGCTGTAGAGGCATTGGCAAGAACTGGTATTGGAACACTTGATTTAATTGATAATGATAAAATCTGTTTGACAAATTTAAACCGTCAGATTTTTGCAACACATAGTACAATTGGGAAATATAAAATTGATGTTGCAGAAGCACGGATTTATGATATTTGTTCGGATATTAAAATAAATAAATATCCGTGTTTTTATTTGCCCGAAACAGCAGATAATTTTGATTTTACACAGTATGATTATATTATTGATGCCATTGATACTATGACAGGCAAAATTGAAATAATTATGCGTGCGAATCAAGCCAATATTCCTGTAATTTCTTGTATGGGCGCAGGCAATAAGCTTGACCCCACAGCGTTTAAAATTGCGGATATTTATCAAACTAAAGTTTGTCCTCTTGCAAGAACAATGCGCCATGAATTAAAAAAACGTGGTATTAAAAATCTAAAAGTTGTCTATTCTGAAGAACAGCCTGTTAAAATCATAAATAATTTAGAAAATTCTGATACTCGCCGAAGTATTCCGGCATCGAATGCTTTTGTGCCGTCTGTTGCAGGATTGATTCTTGCCGGAGAAGTTATCAAAGATTTAGTAAAATTAGCATAATTAAAAAATCCTGCTAGAGAAATTCTAACAGGATTTTATTATTATATTTCTACAGTTTTGTTTAAATAATATTTTTCAAAATCTGCAATCGGCATAGGCTTTGCAAAATGATAGCCCTGAAAAATATCACAGCCATAAGCTTTTAGAAAATTCACTTGTTCCTGCGTTTCTACACCCTCCGTGATGACTTCCATTTTTAAAGCTTTTGCAAGGGCAATTATCATACTAAGAATTATTTTACTTCGTTCTAAATTTTCTGTTTTGCTTAGAAAACCCATGTCAATTTTTAAAATATCTGCTTTTAAATCTTTGAGTGTATTCAAAGAAGAATAGCCACTCCCAAAATCATCAATTTCTACCAGAAAGCCGTAATTTCTTAGCTTATCAATTAAAGGCAATTGTGCTTGTGGGTTATTCATGACAGCCGTTTCTGTAATTTCTAAATGCAAGTTTCTGGGATTTAACTGGTAACGTTCGACTAGTTCAGTTAAAATTTTATAAACATCTAGGAAATAAAAATCTTTTTGCGAAATATTTACAGATAGATATGCTTGTGTGAAACCGGCATATTTCCATTTTCGTAACTGCATACAAGCTGTTTCCCACATGTATGCATCTAAACGGCTAATAAAACCTGCTTGTTCAAAAATTTCAATAAATTTATTTGGCGGAATCATACCAGATTCTGGGTGAATCCAGCGTACAAGTGTTTCACCGCCTCTGATTTTGCCGTCTATCGCAGAAACTTGCGGTTGAATATAAGCTTGAAATTGTCTGCTTCTGATTGCTTCTTCAAATTCACTAATTATTTTTTGTTCGTTAATAAAATTATCACGCAAATTTTTTTGATAATAAGCAACGATATTCTGATAGCTGTTTTTAATTGTTCTAATTGCAAGATTTGCTCTGTCACACATGACTGAAATGCCAAGATTTCTATCTTCAATCATGTATACCCCAATATGAATATGAATTTTAAAAATACTATCTTCATTTAGTTCTGTTAATTTTGCCATACGGACAATTTTTTTTAAAATTCTTTCTTCATGAAATTCTGTTCTCGGAATACATAGCGCAAATTTATCTCCTGATAATCTACCATATACCCAATTTGCACTTGCAAGAGAACGTAAAACACCTGAAATTCTCATCAAGAGCTTATCGCCTGCCTGTACGCCGAAAATATCATTGACGAGCTTAAAATTTTTGACATCTGTACATAAAATACAATACTCTTGATTTGAATTTTGCAAAATTTTTTCTTTTGCTGTTTCGTAAAAATATTCTTTGTTATAAATTCCGGTCAAAGCATCATGTGTCGCACGGTATTGCTCCATTTCAAAACGTTCTGTTTCTTCTGTACAATCTTGAATCATAAAAAAGCAACCTAGATATTTTGCATTCACATCAAAAAGCTTTTGATATTGTATATGATAATAACACATTCTGCCATCAATGCGCCGTTTGGCATTCCAAGAATAACTTTCTGCACCAGAGGGAATATATTCTAATAACCATGCCTGCACTTGTTCATGAATTTCATCATCACAATAAATTTTTGCTGGTTTATTTGCATGAATGCATTTATTATCAATATCTAAGCAAATAATGCCATCTTGCATATTAGAAATCGTAAAATAAAGCAATCTGTCTATTAAGCCTCTTGGAATATAAATCATAGAAAAATAAAAAATACAAAATGCAATTACTGCATACCATAGTAACGAATAATCAATTGCTGTGTTTAATTGCAAATATAACGAATGAAATATAATTAAAATACAGTTTAAAATTAAAATCACTGCATATTTTAATTGATAAATCTTAGGCGATTCCCAAATTTTTTTGATTAAATCATGTAATATCAGTATCAC
>CAMWHN010000037.1 GCA_947174085.1 uncultured Ruminococcus sp. | reverse complement strand
TCTTAGTAGATTTAAAAAAATTTTTCATATTTTTTTAATATCATAATTAAAATATAGCGAAAACAAGAAAATAGATGTGATTCCCTATTGCAAAAGTTTGTAAAATTAATTATTTTTTATAAATTCTTTCAGACGGTTCATAGCTTCAATCGTATTATCTTTATCGCCGAAAGCTGTTAATCTAAACCAATTTGTGCCGTTTTTGCCAAATCCTGCCCCTGGAGTGCCAACAACAGCAATTTCATTCAGCATTTTGTCAAAGAATGACCAGCTATCTAATTCAAATGGGCATTTGAACCAGATATACGGGGAATTAATACCGCCAGTGAATGGAATATTTAATTCTGTAAGTGTTTCAGCAATAATTTTAGCATTTTCCTGATAATAAATAATATTTTCTTTGACTTGTTTTTGTCCCTCTGGTGTAAATACAGCTTCTGCCCCACGCTGTACAGGATAAGACACACCATTGAATTTAGAGCCTTCACGTCTGTTCCAGAGCTGTGCAAGACTTACTTCTGTGCCGTCACTAGCAATTGCCTTGAGTTCAGACGGTACAACTGTATAACCACAACGTACCCCTGTAAAGCCTGCTGTTTTAGACAAAGAACACATTTCAATTGCGACTTCTTTTGCACCTGCAATTTGATAAATACTTCTTGGAATATTTTCTTGACTAATAAAAGCTTCATAAGCAGCATCATAAAGAATTACTGCACCATGCTGTTTTGCATAAGCAATCCATTCTGCAAGCTGTTGTTTTGTATAAGCAGCACCAGTCGGATTATTTGGAGAACACAAATAAATAATATCAGGGAAAACTTTTTCGCCGTTTAATTCATAGCCATCAGGATTTGGCATTGCACAGAATCCATTTTCTTCTGTAGAATCTGCATAGACAATTTGTCTGCCGTTCATGAGATTAGAATCTACATAAACAGGATAAGCAGGGTCTGTGATTAAAACAATATTATCATCACCGAAAATATCTACTAAATTACCACAGTCACTTTTTGCACCGTCATTGATTCTGATATCACAAGCCGGAACATCAGCCCCAAAAGACTTGTAATAATTTGCGACAGCTTCACGCAAGAAATCATAGCCAGCACCACTGTCTTCATAACCTCTGAACGTTTCTTTGACAGCGAGTTCATCACAAGCTTTTTTCATAGCGTCCACAACAACTGGTGCAATTGGCAATGTGACATCACCAATACCCATGCGAATTAATTTCACATCAGGATTTGCTTTCTGGAAAGCATTTACTTTTTCAGCAATGCGGATAAATAAATAATTTTTTTCCAGTTTTAAATAATTTTCGTTTACTTTTACCATGAAAAATATACCTCCGTTTTTTATATTTTTTATTCAGACCAAGTCCCGTCAAATACATGAGTTGCAGAACCAGTCATCATAACTGTACCATTTGCACGATAAACAATTTGCAAATCTCCGCCGAGTAATTGCACTGTAATCGGCTCATCATGCTTACAATAGCCATTCAGAACAGACGCAACAGCAACTGCACAAGCACCTGTGCCACAAGCCATTGTTTCACCACTGCCACGTTCCCAGACACGCATTTTTACTGTATGAGAATTAATAATATTCACAAATTCTGTATTAACCTGTTCGGGAAATGCTTCATGATGTTCAAATGCAGAGCCAATTTTTTCTAAATCTAATTGATTCACATCTTCATCAAGAAATACAACACAATGTGGATTTCCCATAGAAACAGCAGTAATAATATATTGCTTTTGATTGACTGTCAAAGGCTTCGCAATAAAATTTTCACCTTCGGCAATCATAGGAATATCAGACGGTTTTAAAATTGCTTTGCCCATGTCTACCGTTGCGCCAATGGCTTTATTATTTTCAATCTGAAGTGTAATATATTTAATTCCAGATTTTGTTTCTACAGATAATTCAGGACTAGTTACAATATGATTATCATAGACATATTTGCCAACACAGCGAATGCCATTGCCACACATCATACCTTCTGAACCGTCTGCATTAAACATTCTCATACGGCAATCTGCTTTTTCTGACGGTAAAATTAAAATTAATCCATCAGAGCCAATGCCTTTTCTTCTGTCGCTTACAGCAATAGAAAGTTGTTCTGGATTGTCTACTTGTTCTTGAAAACAGTTTACATAGACATAATCGTTGCCGATACCATGCATTTTTGAAAATTTCATAAAAATCACCTTTCTTACATGCAATTGTATATTTATGTATACTTACAGATTTATCATAGCATATTTTCCAAGAAAATGCAAGTGTTTCCAGAAAATTTAGAAATTTTTCTTGCATTTTCATAAAAAATATGATATAATAAATACTGTATTTTATTTTATCATAGGAGGGTTACTATTGAAAGAAATCACAAAAGATTTATGTGAGGGTGTACAGTTGACATGTATCACAGAACCAAAATTTAAAACTAGTGATATTGCTGTTGTTATGTTAATGCCAGCTGAACCGGAACATTATGCAAAATGGAGTCTTGCACATAGTATTTTATTAAATTCATGTAAAAAATATCCCAGTGTGGCTGAAATGTCAAAAAAATTACAGGAGCTGTACGGTTCTCATATAAATGGAAGTATTTTTGTTTCTGGAGACGTTTTTCACATGAATTTTACAATTAGTGCCATTGCAGATAGTTATGCACTGAACGGCGAAAAACTTCGTCAAGAAGTGACAGAATTTTTACTAGAATGCCTATTGCACCCATTATTAAATTCAGATAATAATGCCTTTACAGAACAGGCTTTTCAAACAGAATTACAAGATTTGCTTGACATGATTGGCGGTGAAATTAATGACAAACGTTCGTATGCCAGCAAAAGATTAAAAGAAATTGCATTTGCAGGTGACATTGCTTCTTATACATGCTATGGAACAAAAGAAGAAGCATTGGCATTAACACCAGAAATTGTTTATCAAGCATATCTGGAATTTTTAGAAAAAGCAAAAATTTTAATTTATTATGTCGGTTCAGAAAATGCACTGGAACTAGAAAATTTATTTCAGAATGCATTCAAACCAAGAAAATTACAAGATTTGGGTTTTTATGCGCCAAGTGCTTGCAAATCTGAACCAGTTGTTGTCAGAGAATCTATGAACGTGAATCAATGTCAGTTAATGCTTGCTTTGAAATCTAATCAGAATCCAACGGCGGAACAGCTTCATATGACAAGTTTAATGCTTGGTGGTGCGCCATTTTCTTTGTTATTTTCAAATGTCAGAGAAAAATTAAGTCTTTGTTATTACTGCTCTAGCAAGAACATTCGTCCTAAGAATAGCATTGTTATTTCTTCTGGTGTTTCAGCGGAAAATCTTGAAAAAACACAAAAAGCAATTTTAGAACAGTTGGAATTATTGCAAAAAGGTGAATTTGATGATATGTTATTAATTAATGCAAAACGCTATATTATAAATGCCTTGCGTTTGACTGGTGATACACCGTCTTCTTGTGTAGCAGAAGCATTAGAACGTTTCATAAGAGAAGACCATGCAAGCGTTGAAGAACGAATTGCTTTATTTGAACAAGTTACAAAAGAAGATATTATTGCAACTGCAAATACTTTGCAATTAGATAGTGTGTATATTTTAGAACAGGAGGCAACTGCATGAGAGATTCAGAAATTATCAAAGCTCCCTACGGTGAACAAAGTTGTTTGCGTGTGAAACATCAGACAGGTTTGAATATTGATATTATGGAAATGCCAGATTATCACAGTGCTTATGCTTTATTTGGTACGAAATATGGCTCTGTAAATACCAGATTTAAATTAAAAGGCGAAAAAGAGTTCGCACAAGTTCCTGAGGGAATAGCACATTTTTTGGAGCATAAATTATTTGAAAATGAAGATTGTGGTGCTTTTGAGCGTTATGCAAAAACTGGTGCGATTGCAAATGCCTACACGTCATTTGACAGAACAGCTTATTTATTTATGTGTTCTGAAAATTTCAAGCCGTCACTTGAAATTTTACTTGATTTTGTACAACACCCATATTTTACACAGGAAACTGTTGCAAAAGAACAGGGCATTATTGCACAAGAAATCAAAATGAATCAAGATGAACCCAACTGGAAATTATTTTTTAATGCGTTGAAAGGTATGTATCATAATCACCCTGTTAGAATTGATATTGCCGGAACAGTTGAAAGCATTGCAAAAATTGATGCAGATTTATTATATAGATGTTACAGAACGTTTTATAATTTGCATAATATGACACTTGCCGTTGCGGGAAATATTAAGGCAGAAGAAGTATTAGAAATTTGTGATAGATTATTAATTCCCTGTGAAAATCAAGGTTTGGAAGAAGTATTTCCGGAAGAACCAGATAATATTAAATGTTCTGAAATGGAAGATATTGCGCCTGTGGGTATGCCCTTGTTTAGCTTAGATTTTAAATTAAAGCCTAAAAAAACCGGAATAGAATTGCTTAGAGCTGAAATGCTTGCAGAAATGACTTTGCAAACGTTATTTGGCTCTAGTTCAAAATGTTATCAGGAAATGTTAGAACAAAAATTAATTAATTTTGAATTTGGTGTGGATATGCCTTTTGGTGGCAATGGACATTTTTCAATTGGTCTGGGTGGCGAATCCAGAAAACCTCGTGAAGTGCGTGAGAAAATTTTTGATGTTCTGGAACATGCTAAATCAAATGGCTTTGACAGAGAAGCATTTGAGAGATTGAAAAAAGCACGTTATGGGAGCGCAATTCGTTCTATGAATAGTGTGGAAAGTAATGCGTCTATGTTATTAGATAGCTATATGTCAGGTATAAAACCGTTTGAATCTGTTTCTGTCTTAGCAGAATTGAGTTATGAAGAAGCATTGCAATTCTTGCGTGATGAAATCAGTCTGGACAATGTTGTATTGTCCTTTGTCCATGCTTAGCGCAAACTATCCTAGCGTGAGTGAGCTGGGATATGAAAATTTAGATTATGACCAAATTGTATTTCCAAGATTGGGTTTTGAATTTCATATCAATCCGACAGCATTTCGTATTTTTGGATTGGAAATCCAATGGTATGGAATTATTATTGCAATTGGGCTTGTGTTAGCATTGTTTTTTTGTATGAGGCAGTTTAAAAAAGTCGGTCTTGATAGTGCAAGTTGTTTAGATGTTGTTACAGTTGGGTGTATTGGTGGAATCGTTGGTGCAAGAACGTATTATGTGGTATTTAACTGGTCGGAATATGCCGGAGATTTAAAATCTATTTTAAATGTTCGGCAAGGTGGTCTTGCAATTTATGGCGGTGTGATAGGAGCATTAATAATAGGCGCATTCGCATGTAAAATCTGTAAAGTGAAAATTTTACCCATGCTTGATGTCTGTGGCGTAGGTTTTTTATTAGGACAAGCTATTGGCAGATGGGGGAATTTTACCAATCAGGAAGCATTTGGTTGTAACACAGGGTGTATATTTGGCATGTCCGGCGGTATGATTCAAAACTGGATTACAAGAAATTATAACAGTGAGATATTAGACCCAAATTATATGGTACACCCTTGTTTTTTCTATGAGTCTGTCTGGTGTCTGATAGGATTTTTTGTATTAGCTTATGTTTTGAATCATTATAGAAAATTTGACGGACAAATAGCTTTATTATATATTGGCTGGTATGGCTTGGGCAGATTTTTTATTGAAGGTCTTCGGACAGATAGCCTGACAATTGGAGAAGACGGAACTTTACGGGTATCTCAGATATTGGCTTTTGTTTGTGTGATTTTTTCTGTTATTATGTTGCTGGTTTGTTTTTCTAAAATTAAACGCATGGGAAATGATTATAAATTATATTGCAATACAGAAGAATCACGCATGCTATTAGAACAAGCTGAAAATAAAAATTAATAATTTCATAAAAGGGAGTGTTTTTATTATGGCAAATATTATTGATGGCAAACAGGTTTCTGCAAATGTAAAAGAACAGGTGAGACAGGAAACGGAAATTTTATTTGAAAAATATGGAAAACGTCCGGCTCTTGCTGTTGTCATTGTGGGGAATAATCCGGCATCTCGTGTGTATGTGAATAATAAGAAAAAAGCTTGTGAAACAGTTGGTTTTCAGTCATTTGAATATGCCTTGCCAGAAGATACGTCACAAGAAGAATTACTGGAATTAGTACAGACTCTTAATGAAGATAAAAATATTAATGGCATTTTAGTACAATTGCCTGTACCAAAGCAAATTGATGACAAAGCGATTATTAATGCCATTTCTTCAGAAAAAGATGTTGACGCTTTTCACCCTGAAAATGTCGGAAAAATTATGATTGGAGATTATGCCTTTTTGCCATGTACGCCTGCTGGTGTTATGGAGCTGATTCATGCAACTGGTATTGAAATTGCAGGAAAAAAATGTGTTGTGATTGGCAGAAGTAATATTGTTGGCAAACCTATGGCTATGTTATTACTTCATGAAAGTGGTACAGTGACAATTTGTCATAGTCGTACACAGGATTTGCCATCTGTGACAAGAGAAGCAGATATTTTAATTGTCGCAATTGGCAAAGCGAATTTTGTCACGGCAGATATGGTCAAGACTGGAGCTGTTGTCATTGATGTTGGTATGAATCGTCTCGAAAATGGCAAGCTCTGTGGTGATGTGAATTTTGCAGAAGTAGAATCTAAAGTATCTTGGATTACACCTGTTCCTGGGGGTGTAGGTCCTATGACAATTGCTATGTTGATGAAAAATACATTGACAGCATTTAAAAAACAAAATTTATTTTTTGAATAATAATGAAAAAAGGAGAATTTTTTATCATGAATTATGAAATTCAAGGAAATCCGTATCCGGTTGTAATTGTTAATCTTGCAAACGGTGAAAGCGTTGTTTGTCAAAAAGGTGCAATGACTTGGATGACACCTAATATGGTAATGCAGACAACAGGCGGTGGCAGTATTGGTAAAATGTTTGGTCGTGCGATTAGCGGTGAGTCTATGTTTCAAAATGTGTATACTGCAAAAGGCGGAGACGGATTAATTGCATTAGGTTCTTCTGTACCGGGGGAAATTATGCCAATTGAAATTACACCGACACAGACTATTATTGCACAAAAATCCGCATTTCTTGCATCTAGTCAAAGTGTGAATTATGAACTGTTTTTCCAGAAAAGAATCGCAACTGGCTTTTTTGGCGGTGAGGGTTTTATTATGCAAAAATTTTCTGGTTCAGGCATGTTATTTCTGGAAGTTGACGGCAGTGTGATTAGTTATACACTTGCTCCAAATCAATCTTTGTTAATTGATACTGGTTATCTTGCTGCTATGGACGGTACATGTTCTATTGAGATAGAAACTGTCAAAGGTGTTGGCAATGCCTTGCTTGGTGGTGAAGGATTATTTCATACCAAAGTAACAGGTCCGGGGCGTATTTGGTTACAGACAATGCCTGTTGCACAAATGGCTTCTTCTATGCTAAAATATGTTTCTTCTAAGTGATAATAAAAATAAAAGCACTGTTAGTAAAAACAGTGCTTTTTTTATATTATTTAATATTATTTATCAAATTTATTGCAGATTTCGTTAATCTGGTCTGTTAATCTTGCTAAATCTTTGTTCGTTCTGCCCTCACTGCGTTTAATTAATGCTGTTAAGCGTTCTAAAGCACCTAGTAATCTCTGGAATACAGTATTTGCTCTAATATTACCTTTGCTTTTGGCAATTGGTTTTGGAATCGCTTCTATTAGAATTTCATCATGAAGTAAATCAAATTCTGTACCACTGTAGGGGGCATAGGCTCTTAGTTTTAAATCATGCTGTAAATGTGCTGTGAAATTGTCAGCAACAGAGCTTTCTCCATGAATGACAAATACACGTTTAGGATTTTCAAAATGAGAAATCCAAGTTGTTAAGCCGTCTAAATCTGCATGACCGCTAATACCCTGTAATTGTTTAATCTGTGCGGAAACTTGCACAGTTTCACCAAATAATTTTACACTAGTTGCGCCCTCTATGAGAGAACGTCCCAAAGTACCATGTGCTTGATAGCCGACAAATAAAATTGTATTCTGCGCTTGCCAAAGATTATGCTTTAAATGATGTTTAATTCTTCCTGCTTCGCACATGCCAGAGGCTGAAATAATTACTTTTCGGCGTTTATCAAAATTAATAGCTCTGGATTCTTCGGGCGTTGTGGCAAGAATTAAATCCGGAAATGTCAGAGGATTAATGCCTTGTTCTACATAATGTAATGCTTCTTCGTCATAGCAACTGTTCTGATTTTTTAAAAATAAACTCGTTGCTTCAATCGCAAGCGGACTGTCCATAAATACTGGAAAATCTTCATAGTTTTTAATTAATTTTTTATTTTTAATTTGTCTTAGAAAATATAATAATTCCTGTGTTCTGCCTACTGCAAACGATGGAATAATTACACTTCCGCCACGGTCAAATGTTTTTTGCAATACCTGTGCAAAGGCTGTTACATAGTCTTTCGGGCGTTCATGTTTTCTGTCACCGTAAGTAGATTCCATAATAACATAATCTGCATTGTGAATATATTGCGGATTGCGTATCAAAGGCTGATTTAAATTGCCAATATCGCCGGAAAAAACTAATTTTCTGGTTTGATACTGTTCCGTTGCCCAAATTTCAATGCTTGCTGAGCCTAATAAATGCCCTGCGTCAATAAATCTGATTTCTATGCCCTCACAAAGTGTAAATTTTTCTGCATATTTATGAGAACGTAATAAGCTAATTGCGCCTACAGCGTCCTCCATTGTATACAAGGGAATATATGGTTCTTCACCATTGCGTTGTGCTTTTCGATTACGCCATTGGGCTTCAAATTCCTGAATATGTGCGCTGTCTCGTAGCATAATGCTACATAATGACGCTGTTGCTTCTGTTGTGTGAATTTCGCCATGAAATCCTCCTGCATATAATAATGGCAATAATCCAGAATGGTCAATATGCGCATGTGTCAGCAAGACATAATCAATTTTAGCCGGCGCACAGGGAATCTGTGCATTTTCATAAGCATCTTGCCCCTGTTCCATGCCAAAATCTACTAGAATCCGAAATTGATTGATTTCTAAATAGGTACAGCTCCCAGTTACTTCATGTGTCGCACCGATAAATTGCATTTTCATGAAAAAAGCCCCCTTTGTAAGTGTTCATTTTCTTGTATTTATTATAGCATATTTTTAAAAAAAATGCAAGTAATTTTATAAAATTTAAACAAAAATATAAAATAATTTTTGTAAAACAATTTTGGTAAAATTATTGACAAATTTGGCTATGTCTGATATAATTGTAATAGTAGTTAAGGAGGAGAAAGCCAATGAAAAAGTTTTTCAAAAAGGCTGTTGCCATGCTAGCAATGTTGGGATTAATTGGCAATGCAATGCCGTTGTCTGTGTCCGCTGTCAAGTATGAACCAGGGGATATTGATCATGATGGATATGTTACTGCTGCAGATGCTTCTTTCGTTCATCAATATCTCTGTGGACTTCTATCTAGTGCTAACTACAATGAATATGATGTAGATCAAAATTTAATTGTAGATCACCACGACCTTGAATATATTAATACTATAGTGTTGGGAAAAGATGGTGGTACTAGAAGATATTATTCCAGAAAATATTTTTGTACAATGCCAGCAGTTACTGTTCCTGAGAATCCTGAATTGAATATTTATGCTGGAAGTACTGAAAGCCGTACTTATAGAAGATATAGTTATAAGGATAAGAAGGAATTAAAAGCCTATACATTAACCCCTAGCACAGCAACAGTCAATACAGGACGTACTGTAGTTGGAACAGATGAGCGTAAACAAAAGACTTTGAATGAAAATACAGGGATTGTACATCTTACTTGTAATAAGCATAATGGTAAGACATCTGTTTCAACGGGGTTTATTGTGGGTGACCATGTAATTGCGACTGCTGCACATTGTGTGTATTGGAATAAAGAAGACGAAGTAACAGGAAACATGCACAATGAATTTTATGATAATATTACAATTGAACTTTATGGAAAAGATGGTAAACTAAATGGGAAAAAGTTGACAGCTGTAGAAGCACATATTTGGGAAAAATATCCTGAGGATAAAAATGCTTATGTTGATTATGCGTTGATTACAGTAGAGGAAAATTTATCGGAATTAGATTGTTTTCAGTTTGATTTAGGGACGGCGTATAATGTCAATCCTACATCTTATAGAGCTGTTCCAATTTATGCAACTGGTTGTCCAGGACATATGGAAGATGAATCTGGAAAAGAAAAATTTAATGAAATACTATACACTGCTGAAGGAAGAATTTCTGATAAATCTAATGTTCAGTTATGCTTTGATGTTGATGTAACCAAAGGACAAAGTGGATCACCTTTGTATACTATTACAAAAAATAAATTGAAATCTGAAAATAAGTACGGGGAAGAAGAAATTACTGTTTTAGGAATTTGTAATAAAGAAAATGTTGATTTATCAGTAAATTATGGTTGCCCTATTACAAGTTATCAAATTCAGTTCTATAAGTACAATGCGTATCTCAACTATTAGTAGGATAACTAAGAAAGGAGTTATTATGAGAAAGAAACTTAGTGTTGTTCTTGCAGGAATTTTTTCTATTGCAATTTTACACCTAAATATTAATGCCTTTGCTGCTCGTTGGTATGATATTTGTGAAGCTGAAAATGTCGAAGCAAATGCGGTGATTGTAGATATAGATAGAATTGATCCTGAACATATTGATTATTATTACTACATGCGTAGTGGGTCTTGTTGTACTCGTTCTGTAATATTTGCGCCTTATTTAGAAAACTATGATACACTTGTTGTTGGTGACTTGCTAAAAATTAAAAATGTAGAATCTACTTTATCAGATCCAGGAGAATTAATAATTCTTGATGATACAACAATAGAATATTGTGGCAATGGCATAAAAATGTTTGGGCGTGAATTTGAAAAAAATTTACTTGTTCGACTGTTAGGAGATGAATCATTTAATAGTTCAATGAATAGTTCCATGCTGGAAGAATTGGGGTACACTGTTGTCAGAGGAGATGCCACAGAAGATGATGAAATTGATATGCTTGATGTAGTTACTGTTACTAAAGCTGTTTTAGGTAAATTAAGTTTAAGTGACTATGCTGAATGCGTTTCTGATATGAATGAAAATGGGCAGGTTGACGCATTAGATGCGTTGTTAATTATGCAATATGTTGTTGGTGTGGTAGATATGCGTTGATTATAGTAAAGAAAAATTTATTAGTAAGATAACTAAGAAAGGAGTTATTATGAAAAAAAACTTAGTGTTGTTCTTGCGGGAATTTTCTTCGCCGCATGTTTGTCACTTAATATTAATGCTTCTGCTACTTGTTGGTATGATATTTGTAAGGCTGAAAATGTCGAAGCAAATGCAGTGATTATAGATATGTATAAAATTGATTCTGAACATATTGAGTATTATTACTACACAAATAGTGGGGCTTATTGTATTTGTTCTGTAATACTTGCGCCTTACTTAGAGAACTATGATACACTTGCTGTTGGTGACTTGCTAAAGGTTGAAAATGTAAAAGCTACTTTATCATATCCAGGGCAATTAATAATCCTTGATGATACAAAAATAGAATATTGTGGCAATGGCATAAAAATGTTTGGGCGTGAATTTGAAAAAAAT
>CAMWHN010000036.1 GCA_947174085.1 uncultured Ruminococcus sp. | reverse complement strand
CAATAAAGCTATATTAATTCACACAGGATTAATTTCTGAAAAAGCAACTAGAAATTCACAGGGCTTGCAAGTCTTAACACTCAAAGCAAAGCAAAAACTAATTTCTGCTGAAATTCCCGAACCGGAACAGCTTAATTTATTAGAAAAATATCGTGTGAAAAATATTCCTGCGAATGGAAAATTAGCAAAAGATTTAGAAGACGAAAATCAATTATTTTTAATATAATAAAAAAACGCCTGTTTCTAGTTTCAGAAACAGGCGAAAATATTTTGGATATTTTACAAATTTTCGGAAATAATAAAATTATAATTTTATTATTCTTTTACACCACCGAGTGCAACACCGGCAATGATAAATTTAGAAAGAATAAAATATACAACAACAATTGGTAAGATTGACAACATGATACAGAGATAGTTTACACCATAGTTTACATTCTTGTCGAACTGTAAAACTTTAGATACCATGATTGGCACTGTCATCATTTTGTCGTTTTTCAGAATCATGTTCTGTGTATAGTAGTTATTCCAGTTTGCAACGAATGCAAAAATAGCCTGTACAGCCATAGCTGGCTTCATCATAGGCAATGCAATTGTTACAAAAGTTCTGAACTCGCCACAGCCGTCAATTCTGGCAGCTTCTACGATTTCCAGCGGAAAACTGGATTTCATGTAAGACTTCATAAAGAAGATAACTGCTGGAGCAGCAATTGCAGGAATAATCAACGGAATAAAATTATTGATTAATCCCAAAGAATACATGAATCTTACAAAACCTGCGGAAGATACCTGTACAGGAATCATCATAACTGCAATAATAAATGTATAAGCCGGACCTTTTACTTTGAAATCATAAACTGTTAAGCCATAAGATGTCATTGCAGAGAAAAATACTGTTAAAACAGTTGTACAGCCTGCAATAATCAAGCTATTAAAATAACCACGTCCAACACTGAATACGCTGGAATATTGTCTGGCAACTCTTGTCACTGCTTTTCCGGCATCGTCCGGCAATTTATTTAATAAAATATTCAAGTTTTCTTTCAATGCAGAACCGAACCATAATTGTGATGGATTTTCAGCAAGCTCTGTATGAGAATGCGTTGCATTTACAAGCAAGATGAAAATTGGAACTAAACAAATCAGAGTTAAAATAATACATACAATCATGATGATAGTAGATTTAATCATAATTTGCGTATGATAACTATCTTTTTGTGCGCCGTATTGCTGTTTCATGCTCATATAGTAAGTCCTCCTCCCTGTTTCATCCTTGCTTTTTGCTGTTTTTCAGCTCTCTTACGCTGTTGTTTCTTAGCAATTTCGTCTTTATCACGGTTCATATAGAATGTGATAGAACCAAGAACAGCCGTGATGGCAAAGATAATAATTGAGGCGGCACCGGCATAACCATAGTTCGCCTGTTCAACAGTACCCTTATTGAAATTATAATAAATATATACAGCAACTGTTTCCAAATTTCTTGAGAAATTTGCACCACTATGATACAGATAAGGCAGGTCAAACATCTGTAAACCACCAATCATGGAAGTTACAAGTGTATAAACCATGATAGGCTGTAACAATGGCAATGTAATTGTAAAGAATTGCTGTGTAGAATTTGCGCCGTCAATATCAGCGGCTTCAAACAATGACGGACTGATACCCATAATACCAGACATTAACATAATCATTGTGTTACCAAACCACAACCATGTTTGAATAAACATTACCATGCCTTTTGAAATTGTCGGGTCACTGACAAATTTAATTGCGTCTCCGCCCATATTTGCAATCAAGGAGTTTACGAAATAATATTCAGAATCGCCGAACAGGTTTACATACAGAGCTGCAACAGATGCAGCAGTAATAATATTCGGCATGTACATAACAATTTTGAAAAAGCCTTTACCTGGTAATTTTACTTTTGCATCAGTAAACCATACAGCCAACAGCAGAGAAAGAAGAATCTGTGGTATAAAGTTACCAAACCAAAGTACAAACGTATTACCGAGTGCCTGTAAAAACTCTTGTCTTGTATTATCTGCACCGGCAGCCATACCTTGCCCGAACAGAATTGTTGTGTAATTATCCAGT
Source organism: uncultured Ruminococcus sp. (assembly GCA_947174085.1). GTDB lineage: Bacteria > Bacillota > Clostridia > Oscillospirales > Ruminococcaceae > UBA3855. The sequence goes on along the minus strand of CAMWHN010000036.1, from coordinate 9,664 downwards.
CCTACAAAATCAGCATTACCACTCTGATTGCCTTTGAAAGACAGGATAAACGTGTAAATTAACGGCCAAATCTGGAAAAAGCAATACACAAGGAAAAAAGGTGCAATAAACATATATCCGTATTTGGCATAAGAAATGGATTTAATTCGGCTTTGCGCAGCTGATGCCATTACTTTTCACCCTCTCGAAATGATATACAACACGTCGCCTATGAGGGCATAATTATCCCCCACAGGCTACGCATATGCTTTTTTTAAAAATTAAATAAATTAGCTTAAGTCAGTATTATCTGCCAATGCTTGAGCTTTGAATTTCTCAACAATTGTGTCAGTATCTTCATTGATATTATCTTTCAAAATAGTCAAGAACGTATCTTTCAGATTCTGGTCATATTTTGAAATAGAATCACTCATCTTAATACCAGCAGCAACGTCAGCAAGAATTGCGAATTGGTCTTGACCGCCCAAAGAAGAATTGGAGTTAGAACCATCAGCAATAATCTTGTTCATAGCAACTTTGTTATTAGCGAAGTCGCCGGAATACAGAGCATATTCTTCCATTGTATCAGCATTGCAAGTAAATGTTCTGATGAAATTAGCAGCTTCTGTAGCTGTATTGCAGTTTGGAGATACACAGAGCCAAGAACCGCCCCAGAAATATTCCTGTGGACCTTGAATAATTCTCCAGTTACCTTCTGTACCACAGCAAGTATCCAACTGTGCGCCTTCACCTAAGCACCATGTAGAGAAGAAGTAACCTAAAGTCTTACCATCTTTACCCCAGTTTTCCCATTCTGTTTTCCACTGTTCAATAGAAGGATCAACATAGCCATTGTCAGCATATTCTTTTGCCATTTCTGTGAAGTCTTTTGCAATGCTTGTATTAATTGTTGTACCATCTACCCAAGAAGCATTCAAAGCAGTAGAATACGCTTGCCACAAACCAGGGAGAGTACATGTCATAGTAACTGCACCATCAGTAGCTGCTTTGAGTTCTTCAGCAGTAGCTTTGAAATTATCCCAGCTTGAAACTTTTGCTTGCATGTCTTCTTCAGATTCAACACCCAGATATTCTTTAGCGATGTCAGCGTTATAAACCCAACCGCCGGCTGCTGCCTGCCATGATGCACCTTTGAGAACGCCGTTGTTATCTGTACCGATTTCAACAGTGTACTGATAAGCGTCAGCATAATCAGCTGTAGAAATGCCTAAATCAGACAGAGGAGCAGACATTGTGTCATCGTTGATATAATTCAAAATCCAGCCTGCTTCAGCTACGAACAAGTCAACGTCATCGCCACTGTTCAAGTAATTTGCATATTGTGTAGAAGCTTCTGTACCGTTACCGCCACAGTTCTGATATTTTACTTCAGAAGCCTGAACAGGTGTGTAAATATCAAACATATTGCTCAAGTCTGAATCTGTCCAACAAACGATTGTCAAAACATCGTCTGTGTCAGGTAAGGAAATATCCCCACCAGTAGCAGGTGTGTCATCGCCACCATCTTCTGAATCGCTGTCAACATCAGACTCAACATCGCTGTCAACGTCAGAATCAGCATCGCTGTTAGCGTCATTACCTGCATTGTTGTCGTCAGCAACACTGTTATTAGCAGCGTTGTTGTCAGCAGAAGAATTGTTGCTTTCTTCTTTTTTGCCACATGCCACAAATGCAGTAGATGCTACTGCGAAAGTAGCCAGCAAAGCCAGTGTTCTTTTTAATTTGCTCATTGGTATTTTCCTCCTTAAGATATATCTTATGATATTTCCCCATGAAATATCATAACAACGGGATAAGTGCCTCAGCTTATCATTATAGCTGTGCCACAGTTTCGCCCGCAAGCAGAATGCTTTCACAATAAATTATTTTTTCTGCCTGTGGGATTTGCTCCTTACGAAGCAATTTCATCATTAATTCAGCCGCTTTCAAGCCCATTGTTTCCGTATCCTGCCAGATTGTTGTCAGCTTGGGTCGTAACATTTGTAATACAGGATTACCGTCATACCCAATGACTGAAATATCTTTTCCAGTTTCAAGATGATTATCTGTAATTGCCGCAATGCCAGCGACTGCACAAATATCATCTGGATACAAAATACAAGTTGGTCTGTGTTCGCAATTTGTCAGGAGTTCCTGTGTAAGCTGATATGCAAGCTCTGAATTTAAATATTTCCCCTGACGAACAAACTGATTTCTGATTTCACAGTGATGCGTTGCAAGCGTTTTCCGGAATGCCTGTTTCCGAATTTCTGTTACCTGTGCGTCTTCACCGTAGATATAGGCAATCTCTGTATGCCCTTTTGCAAGCGCATATTCCACTGCACGACAAACACCGTCACCATTATCTGAAACGACTGCATAGCCATTATCAGATATATAATCAATCGAAACTACTGGGAGTTTACTCTCTAACAACAATTGCATTTCTGGTGTGTTAAAATCCACACATGCGGCAAGTACGCCATCTATATTCCGGTACATGCAATGTTCATAATAAGAATACATCTGTTCACCGATTTGATTACTGATAAACGTCAAGTCATAGCCATTACGTTCCATAACTACTTTAAAGCTATCCAAAATAGAAGCAAAATAATGATGTTTCAAACCACTTTGTGCCTTGTCCACCATAAGAACGCCGATATTGTAAGTCTTTTTTGTTTTTAAAGCCCTAGCCATCGCATTTGGCAAATAGCCTAACTGTTTGGCTACTTCCTGTACACGTTCTTTTGTTGCGGGATTGACATCATCACGGTTATTTAAAGCTTTACTTACAGTGGCAGTTGAAACGCCACAAGCTCCCGCAATGTCTTTAATTGAAACCACTGTAATTACTCCTTCATCTAAACTAAGCTTTTATCGAAGTTTGATTGCCTGCTGTAATTAATATACACCAAATAGCGCAAAATGTCAATGCAAAAATCCATTCTTTCACTTTTTTTAAACACCTTGCACAAAAATAGTGTCTATTTTTTATGCAAGTTCACGTTAAAAATGTCTGAAATATAAATTTATTACAAAATGGTAACTAGACATTTTTTTAAACATTTTGCACGCAGGAAGTGTATTTTTCCGCTGGAAACATGCTAATTCAACAAACGATTCATGCAATATGCACAAATAACATGTTGAAATAAAAAAACAAAAATTTCCTCTTGCAATTTACAAGAATATATGCTATAATAAATATAACCTTGTGTTTCCGTAGCTCAGCAGGATAGAGCGACTGCCTCCTAAGCAGTAGGTCGGGTGTTCGAATCACCTCGGGAACGCTTTCGACACAGGCATTTTAAATTAAAATGCTTGTGTATTTTTTTATCATTTTTTATATTAAAATAGCATCACTCCTCTCTGGCACAGTCCCATTACTAGATATTATAGCACATTTTTTTTAAAAAGTCAACTAGTAATTTGTAAAAATCATCAAAAAAAAATAATCCCTGCCAAACAGAGATTATTTTTTAAACTATTAATATAATTTTAATTAAAATTAATTAAGATTCGTATAGCCCATTAGATAACTATCTACTTCTTTTGCAACGGCTCTCCCATCTGCAATGGCACGGACTACAAGCGATTGCCCTGTATGCATATCCCCTGCTGTGAACAATTTTGGCACAGCAGTTGCATGACTATTCCCAAGCGTTGCAATATTAGTTCTGGTATCACGCTCCACACCAAAAGCTTCTGCAATATAAGCTTCTGCGCCTTGAAATCCAATTGCAATAATTAATAAATCTGCATCAACTATCCAAGTTTCTCCCTCATGTAATTCCGGTTTGCCGGTTTCCATATTATTTTCAAACCAGACTTTTACAAGCTGAACGCTTTTTAAATTGCCATTCTCGTCCGCATAGCATTCTTTTACAGTTGTTTCATAAATTCTCGGGTCATTGCCAAATACAGCAATGGCTTCTTCCTGACCGTAATCTGTTTTGCAAATTCTAGCCCATTCCGGAAATGGATTATCTTCTGTTCTGGAATCTGGTAATTTCGCATTCATTTCTAATTGTGTCACAGAAACAGCTCCCTGTCGAATCGCTGTGGCAACACAGTCATTGCCAGTATCGCCACCGCCAACAATAATTACTTTCTTATTTTTCGCCGTAATTTCAGAATCCGCCGGATTTTGCTGATTTAATAACATTTTAGTAGCACTAGTCAAATAATCTACCGCAAAATGCACACCATTTACATTACGTCCGGCAACTTGCAAATCTCTTGGCTGGGACGCACCACAAGCTAAAATTACTGCATCATATTTTTTTAAAATACTAACCGCACTTTTATTTTTACCAACATCTGTATTTAATTTAAATTCAATGCCCTCATCTCGCATGAGTTTTACACGCCGTTCAATTATAGATTTATCTAATTTCATATTCGGGATTCCATACATCAATAAACCGCCGATTCTATCTGAACGTTCAAAAACAGTCACATGATGACCACGTTTATTTAACTGGTCTGCTGCCGCAAGACCTGCTGAACCTGAACCAATAATTGCAACATGTTTTCCACTGCGCATAGCCGGTGGTTTTGCCTGCATCAATCCAGAATTAAACGCATGTTCAATAATAAAATTTTCATTATCTCTTGTTGTCACAGGCAAGTCATGCAAATTACAAATACAAGCATTTTCACATAAAGCCGGACAAACTCTTGACGTAAATTCCGGAAAATTATTTGTCATGAGTAATCTTTTTACTGCCGAATCAAATTCACCACGATAAATTAAATCATTCCATTCAGGGATTACATTATGCAACGGACAGCCATAATTCGACTGACAGAACGGCACACCACAATCCATACACCGTGCCGCTTGTTCTTTGCGAAATTCTTCTGTCAAAGGCTGATGTAATTCTTCATAATTTTTTACACGTTCTAAAGCCGGAACATCTCTGTTTTGACAGCGTGTATATTCTAAAAATCCAGTTGGTTTTCCCATAATTCAATCCTCCTGTTACCTAACCGTCAGATAAAAAGCTTCAATTTCGGCTTCTTCTGTGCGCATGCCTTTTTCTTCCATGGTCAAAATTGCCTGACGCATTCTTGCATAGTCATGAGGCATAATTCTCTTGAATTTCGGCAAATAGCCTGCAAAATTATCTAAAATTCTTTGTCCTTTTTTAGAACCCGTTACCGCAACATGTTCTTCAATCATGCGTTTTAATTCCAACACATCATATTTTTCAGTAACTTCCTGTAAATACACAAGTTCTTTATTTAAGCGCATATATAAATCTCTATCTTCGTCCAGAACATAGGCAATACCGCCACTCATACCAGCGGCAAAATTTTTACCAGTTCTGCCAAGCACAACCACTCTGCCACCTGTCATATATTCGCAACCGTGGTCACCTACACCCTCTACAACAGCATATGCACCAGAATTTCTTACTGCAAAACGTTCTCCGGCAATGCCGTTAATAAATACTTTACCGCTAGTCGCACCATAGAGCGCAACGTTACCGATAATAATATTATCCTCTGCGTTAAATAATGCATTTTTCGGCGGATAGACAATTAAATTACCACCAGATAACCCTTTGCCAAAATAATCATTACTATCGCCACATAGTTCTAGTGTCAAGCCTTTTGGAATAAAAGACCCAAAACTTTGTCCGCCACTGCCAATACATTTGACATGATAGGTATCATCTTCTAAAGACGTACCAAATTTTCTAGTCAATGCAGAGCCAAACATAGTACCAAATGTTCTATCTGTATTTGTCACATGTACTTCTAAATTTTTCTTATTGCCTGTACCTGTGAGAGATAATTTTTTTAATAATACTTTTTCATCAAGTGTATTTTCCAAATGAAAATCATAAGCATCTTCCGGCTTAAAATGCGAATTTTCTTTTTTATGCAATAAAGCCGTTAAATCCATGATATGCGCTTTGCTCATGTCAGAATTTTCTTTTACACGCAATAAATCCGTTCTGCCAATTAATTCATCAACTGTAGAAATACCTAATTTTGCCATATATTCACGCAGTTCTTGCGCTACAAACGTCAGGAAATTAATTACATATTCTGGTTTGCCTGTAAAGCGTTTTCTTAATTCCGGATTTTGTGTTGCAATGCCAACTGGGCAAGTATCTAAATTACAAACACGCATCATCATACAGCCCATAGTTACTAACGGTGCAGTTGCAAAGCCATATTCTTCTGCACCCAATAATGCCGCAACAAGTACATCACGACCAGTCATTAACTTGCCGTCTGTTTCTACAACCACACGGGAACGCAAATTATTTAATAACAATGTCTGATGCGTTTCTGCAACACCTAATTCCCATGGCAATCCTGCATGATGAATCGAAGTAGCTGGAGCTGCACCTGTACCGCCATCATAGCCAGAAATTAATACAACTCCTGCACCGGCTTTTGCAACACCTGCCGCAACTGTGCCGACACCGGCTTCTGAAACAAGTTTTACAGAAATTCTTGCATTGACATTCGCCATTTTTAAATCATAAATTAATTGCGCTAAATCTTCAATAGAATAAATATCATGATGTGGTGGCGGTGAAATTAAGCCAACCCCCGGAGTAGAATGCCTTGTTTTTGCAATCCATGGATAGACTTTCCCTGAAGGCAAGTGTCCGCCCTCTCCCGGTTTTGCACCTTGGGCGCATTTAATTTGCAATTCCTTTGCGCTAACAAGATATTCAGAAGTTACACCAAAACGACCTGACGCAACTTGCTTAATGGCAGAACTACAATCATGTTTTGTACCAGCAGTCGCAATACGTTCTGAACTTTCGCCACCCTCACCACTATTGGATTTACCGCCAATGCGATTCATAGCAATCGCAAGTGTTTCATGCGCCTCTTGTGAAATAGACCCATAAGACATTGCACCTGTTTTAAATCTTTTTAAAATGCTTTCTACTGGTTCTACTTCGTCAAGTGAGATTCCCCCATCTTCTGGGAATACAAATTCTAGCATATCACGCAATTGCATATTTCTGCCCTCTACATGAACAGCTTTCGCATATTGTTTATAAATATTATAATCACCAGTTCTGCTGGATTTTTGTAACAGATGAATTGTTTCAGGATTATATAAATGCTCCTCCCGATTACTGCGCATTTTATGTGTGCCAGTGCTAGCGACTTCTGTTTCAACACCTAATTCCAACGGGTCAAATGCCGAAGAATGTAATGCTTCTACCCGTTCTTCAATTTCAGCAAGAGTAATACCGCCGACACGGCTAACAGTACCTGTAAAATATTCATCTATGACTTCTTGACTAACGCCGATTGCTTCAAATAATTTAGAACCCTGATAAGACTGAATCGTAGAAATACCCATTTTAGAAGCAATTTTTACAATGCCGTGTAAAATACAAGTATCATAATCAGATTCAGCGGCATAATAATCTTTGTCTAATGCACCAGTTTCTATTAATTCCCTAATCGTATCATGTGCTAAATACGGATTAATAGCACTTGCGCCATAGCCTAACAAAGTCGCAAAATGATGTACTTCACGAGGTTCGGCAGTTTCTAAAATTAATGCAACAGTTGTTCTTTTTCTAGTAGTTACCAAATGCTGTTGTAATGCAGATACAGCCAATAATGACGGAATCGGTACATGATATTCGTCAACATCTCTGTCAGATAAAATTAAGAAATTTGCACCGTCTCTATAAGCTTTATCTGCACGGATAAATAAATGCCGAATTGCATTTTTCAAAGACGTATTTTTATAATAAGTTATCGGAATTACTTCTGCTTTCATGCCGTCTACTTGCATGTATTTAATTTTCAGCATATCTGTATTTGTTAAAATCGGATTATCTACACGCAATACATGACAGTTTTGCGCTTTTTCTTCTAGTAAATTACCATCAGAACCGATATACATGCTAGTATCTGTTACAACTTCTTCACGAATCGCATCAAATGGCGGATTGGTTACTTGTGCAAATAACTGCCGGAAATAATCAAATAACGGCGGATTCATGTTTGACAAAGACGGTAACGGATTATCTGCACCCATAGAAGCAATGGGTTCGCCACCCTCTTGTGCCATAGGTAAAATAGAATTTCTGATTTCTTCATAGCTATAACCAAATGCTTTTTGCATCTGACTTAATTTTTCATGACTAAAATGCTCAATATTATGATTCGGAATATGCAAATGACGAAGTTTTACAAGATTTGTATCTAGCCATTCGCCATAAGGCTGACGACAGGCATAGCTATTTTTTAATTCTTCATCGTCAATCACTCTGCCTTGTTTGGTATCTACTAAAAGCATTTTTCCGGGGCGCAGTCTATCTTTTTGCAAAATATGCTCTGCTGGTAAATCTAAAGTTCCGACTTCAGAAGATAAAATCAAAAATCCGTCATCAGTAATATAATATCTTGATGGACGCAAGCCGTTTCTATCCAGTACAGCTCCCATGACATCACCATCTGAAAATAAAATAGACGCAGGTCCGTCCCAAGGTTCCATCATAGTAGCATAATACTGATAAAAATCTTTTTTTTCACGGCTCATTGTACGATTATTTTTCCAAGGCTCTGGGATTAAAATCATAACTGCCAAAGGCAATGGCATACCAGACATCACCATAAATTCAAGTGTATTATCTAATCTAGCAGAATCAGAGCCATTTACATCAACAATTGGTAATAATTTATGCATTTGTTCTTTTAAAATTTCACAATCTATAGACTCTTCACGGGCAAGCATTTTATCGGCATTGCCTGTGATAGTATTAATTTCACCATTATGAACAATTAATCTATTTGGGTGTGCTTTTTGCCAACTTGGTGTTGTATTTGTACTAAATCTTGAATGCACTGTTGCAATAGCAGATTCATAATTTTCATTCTGCAAATCAGGAAAAAATTGCCTTAATTCTGTTACTAAAAACATGCCTTTATAAACAATCGTCCTGCTAGAGAGCGATACTACATAAGTATTTTCGTTACTTTGTTCAAATACACGTCTTGCAATATATAGCATTCTGTCAAAAGCAAGTCCTTTTTCACAATGTTCTGGACGTTTGATAAAACCTTGCCAGATACTAGGCATACTGTTAAAAGCCATTTCGCCCAACACTTCCGGAACAATCGGTACTTCACGCCAACCTAAAAATTCCATGCCTTCTTTTTGGGTAATAATCTCAAATAATTTTTTCGCTTGCCGGCGTTTTAATTCATCTTGCGGAAAGAAAAACATGCCAATGCCATAATCTCTTTCTTCACCGAGTATAATTCCCAATTCAGAAGCGATTTTAGAAAAAAAGCCGTGTGAAATCTGCAATAAAATGCCAACACCGTCACCGGTTTTTCCCTCTGCGTCTTTTCCTGCTCTATGTTCTAAATTTTCGACAATATGTAAGGCATCATCTACGACACGTCTGGACGGAATACCTTTCATATTTACAACTGCACCGATACCACATGCGTCATGCTCAAACTGTGGGTGATACAGTCCTTGTTGGGGATATGCTTGCATATTTCTGAAATTATCCATCATAAATCACCATATTGTTATATAATAATACAAATTTTTATTATATAGCTCTCCCTTTCTTAAAATTTTTATAATTTAAAAATTTCTGTATAAACAACAAAAAAGACACTTAGCCTGTTTTTAATTTCAGAAACAGCCCCAAGCATCATTGCTCTTGTT
>CAMWHN010000035.1 GCA_947174085.1 uncultured Ruminococcus sp. | reverse complement strand
ATCATCGCCTGCATAATCTTCACTTACATAACTTGAATTATTTTCATTCATATAATCTGGATTTGTTTTTAATTTTGTTCTGTTATTCCAGATTCGCAATCCGCCTATTATTACTAAAAAACATGCAACAGCTTTCATAATATTTCGCATATTTGTCAGCTTAATTCTTGTTTTTTGCATTTGTGACTGCAAATTTTCTTGTTCCGGCAAACCGGCTTCAATTTTCTGCCAAAGGGCTTCTTTGTCTGGAATGTTTTCTTGCATTTCTTCCCGACACCGCTTTTCTATTTCTTTTCTTGTCATATTAGCTGTCCCTCCTTTGCCAGTTTTTGTAATTTACCGATAGCGTTTCGGTACTTCCAAGCCACTGTTCCAAGAGGTCGCTTTAATATAGATGCAATTTCCCGAAAAGTCAGCTCTGCTCCAATATGCATTTCTACAATTTCCTGTTCTTCTTGTGAAAGAGAATTTAATAATTGTTTCATGTGCAATTTTCCAATTGTCGTATCTTCCGCTGTTTTATATTCTGTGAATGTATCAGAATTAATAATTTTATTATCTTCAACAGGGATATTTTTACTAGCTCTGCGCTGATAATCAATTGCCATATTTCTCGCAATTGAGGCTAGCCAACAGCGATGCCCTTGCCCTGATTGATAAAAGCTTACACATTCCCAAATTTTCAAGAAAAAATCAGAAGTTAAATCTTCAGCGTCCTGATGATTATGAATCCTATTTAAAAACAGTCTATAGATTTTATCGCCGTACGCATCGTAAATATCACGTAAGCCTGTTTTATCATGATTTCTGATTTTTTCGACAGCGGTTTCAAAATCCGCATCTGTCAAGCAGTTTCCTCCTCTCCGTGTACAGTTATTTCTAACTGTCTAATTTATATACGAATAACAAGCCTTAAATTTATGGTAAAAATATGCACAAATATTTTTATTCTTATTTGCATAGATTTAGTAAATTTATATAAATAAAATGATTTTCTAAAAAATATCTGTGCTATCGCAGTATCACTAATTTTTTTGTCGAACTCACGTCTAACAAATTTTTTCATAATTATGCAAACCCTTAAATAAGGCGGTCTATTATTTTTTTGAGAAATGTCATAATTTTACCATTTTTATCATGAAAATTATATACTTTGCACTGATAATCGTGTATTATTATAACAGGCAAAATTGCATATAAGAAGATAAAGTTTAAACAATTAGCAGATATACGCTATAAACTTAACTTTATCTCTCATTTGTGACAGAAAGGAATGGTTATAAGAATGAAAAAAAGAATAAGAAATTTAGAATGTCAATGGAAAAGATTGTTAAGTCTTTTCCTTGTACAGATACTCCTTTTTAATATGAGTATCATTAATGTGTCAAAAGCGGAAGCAAGCGAAACAAATGAAAAATTTATTTATGTTGCCGAAAACGGTAATGACTATACTGGCAACGGTTCTTCTGGAAATCCTTACAGATCTATCAAAAAAGCCGCTGATGAGGTGACACCGGGTACAACTGTTCTTATTCGCCCCGGAACTTACATTGAGGACGATATAACACCTAAGGTGTCTGGTACAGAGGACGCTATGATAGTTTTCAGACCTGAAAAAACTTCTGATATGGGCAAAGTAATCATCAAGCACAAGGATATTTTTGACGGTTCAACTATCACTCCAGAAGTAAAAGCGCAGTGGCTCAACGATACTGGCTGGAAGGAAGAAGACGTACAGCATTATGACAATGCTGGTATTGAATATTCAATAGCAGCAAGAAAAAATGAACTGACAGACGTTTTTAACCTGTTTGGGCGTGATTATATCTGGATTGAAGGCTTCGTATTTGAGGATTACAAATATGCACGAAGTACCATCAACATAAGAGGTAATGGAAATGTTGTTATCAATAATCAGTTTAAAAATATAGGCTGTGTTTACAATGCGCCTTGGAAGTGGACAGCTCAGGGTGTAATGCGTCCTGATGTTACAATTCCTGTTGCCGGACAAAAAAATGTTATACGTAACAATTATTTTCAGAGCGTCTACGGCGAAACCCTGTGCTATGATGATAGTTCGAAGGACTGCATTATAACTGAGAACACATTTATCGGCAATATAGGCAAAAATGCCGGCGCAGGCGGTGCGGAATCGTCAACTTTGGGCAGCAGAGCTGACGGCAACAGAAATAATGCATTTGCTTTCAATTACTCCGGAGGTTCAGTCAACGGCGGTACAATATGGCTTGATATCAGCGTAAGAGATTTTACCGCAGTAAGAAATGTTACACATAATACCGCTTATTTTATGTTTAATGAATCAGAATGTACAAGAAACTGGGCATATGAAAATATCGTCTATAACAAGCCTCTTGATGAAAATAAACGTATGCCTGTGGGTGAATACTTTATGAATTTCCCCGCACAGCGTATAGAAACAGGACTCTATTCAGCATTCTGGGATACTGGTTCAACATGGGATGCAAGATGGGTAAACAATGTTACTTATAATCTAAAAACTGGTATTTCTCTGGATAGGTCATGGAATAATGAAGTCAGAAACAATATTGCTTATGAAGATGAGAATAGTATGTACGACAGTAATGATACTTCAGGCATTGTGGTAAAAGAAACCACTGTAAATGGTTTTCATTCATGGCACGGTATAGACCTGAAAGGTGGCGGTTTTCAGATTTTCAAAAATAACCTGTGGTATTCTCCTAGAAAATCAGAGTATGTTCGATATATGTACCCAGTACAACCTTCAATTACGGTTGACGCCTTCAATGCTCAGATAAAATCAAAAACGGAACTTGCTAAAGACCCCATATTTGAAAACGCTGCCGCAGGTGATTTCCGTCTTAAAGCTGGCAGTCCTGCCATAGGCACAGGCGACAACGGTGTGGACAGAGGCGCATATGCTGTCTATCCGAAAACTGATGTAGGCTATAACAAAAATCTTGGTTTAACAGAAGATGTAAATGTAAGCTTCAGCAATCTTAATTCTTCCGTAAAGCCCGGTGACATAATTGACCTTGAACTGAAGCTTAGCAAATCTGCTTCCGGAACAATGGATTTTGAAGTAACTCCTGTTGCAGGAGATGCACGTATAGATAAAGATTTCAGCTTTCTGGACGATCCGGCTGTTACATTTAAAGCCGGAGAAAAAAGTAAAACAATACGTGTTAAAATTCTGGAGGGATATGACCTTGACCAGCTTTTAGTTTTCCGCATTAATCCGGCTGGCAATACTAAGACAGAAGCAGTTGGTGCAAGAAATACACATCTTGTAAGGATAAACAGAGCAGAAGAGCGTGTATTGGTTATAAATAATGTCGGCGATTCTATGGGACGTTCCATAGTTGAGTATCATAAACCCGGTGAAGTCGTTACAATTGACGCAAAAACAAGAGACGGCTATACGTTTGACGGCTGGCAGGTAGGTATTGATGCTATGGAAGTGACTCCTGTAAACGAAAACGGCTCACGTGCTACATTTATCATGCCTGAGTATAATCAGAGAATACAAGCAAAATGGAAATTGAACGGTGAGCTTGTAAATGTAACAGGAATTAACTTAAACCATGAAACACTTTCATTAAATGCAGGAGAAACATCTGCTATAACGGCAACAGTTCACCCTGACAACGCAACAGATAAAGTTGTGATATGGACTTCTTCCAACCCGCTTGTGGCATCAGTTGACGCTGATGGTGTTGTAACAGCATTATCTGAGGGGACGGCAGAAATCACAGCAACAACACTGGAGGACAGCAAAACGCAATTCACAGCGAAATGTAAAGTCAGCGTTACAGGAACAATTGCCCCTGTTGGTGACGTTATCGAGGCTGAAGACTACTCTGTACAGTCAGGTATTGACGTTGAAAAATGCAACGAGGGCGGACGTGATGTGGCATATATCGAGAACGGAGATTATATCGGCTTTAAAGGTATTAGATTTGGCAAAGGTGCTGAATCAATCAATTTCCGGATTGCTTCAAACAGTAGTGGTAACTCAATTGAAGTACGTCTTGGTTCTCCTGACGGAAAACTTATTGGCAGTATGGACGTTAGTAGCACAGGTGGTTGGCAGAATTGGGCAACACAGAAATGTAACATTGATAAGACAACCGGTGTAAATGATGTATACTTTGTATTCAAAGGTGGCAGTGGTTATTTATATAATATTAATTGGTGGAGTATAAATTATCTCTATGACAATGACCCTGTTTTAGGAGATTGTAACGCAGATGGTGAATTTTCCGTTGCCGATGTAGTTCTCTTACAGAAATGGCTGCTCAAAAAAGAAAAAAGTATGCCTGATTGGAAAGCAGCAGACTTATACGAAGATGACAGACTGAATATATTTGACCTTTGCATAATGAAACGAATGCTTATCAATAGCTAAAAATCTTTCTATCTGCACAAAATATCGGAACAATTAGAAACTTCCGCAGGAGTAATCTTGCGGAAATTTTTTTGTACAGAAATTATTTAGTGATGTGCAGGACAATCGCAGAACTCACGTTTAAACAAGAAGATTATGACAACTTGGAAGAAATAGATGAAAAGACGCTTTATGTCGTTTTATGTTATTGTGTAATATGTTAGATTTATGGCGAGGTGATAAAAAATGATACTAAATCAAGCGAGTAATATTATGCTAGGCAATCAAGAAGTGCAAAAAGTATATCTTGGTGAAACGCTAGTTTGGGAACGGACGGTTTATGGGCTTCCCCCGTACGGTACAAATTGGAATCTTTACGGCGTTCCGCCGTGTGAATATTACTATCTCAAACCTGGCATTCATCTGAAAGGCTTTTCTTCTACAGGTGAGTTCATGTTCATATACGCAGAATCTCCAGAAAAAATGGATTTTACAATGATAAAATCAATTCATGTAAACTATTCCGGAATTTACGGTATGACTGGTGTAATTGGAGGAATTGGAACAGTTCTTTCTACTTGTCAGAATCAACCTAAATCCATGATTCCACTCGTTTTTTCAAAACGTTTGTTCCCTGAGAGTAATTCTGCTGTGATGGATTGCCGTCAGATTGGAGGTGAATTTTTTCTGCTGTTCTACAATGACTTGGATTATACGCTGGATATTACAGGGTTGGCTTTTGAATATTATCCGAAAGAAAATGTGTTTGATATTTCAGCAGAAACATGGGAACAAATCAATACTATTATTCGATGCAATACGACAATCACAGTTCCGGCGAATGTCTCAGAAATTGCTGTGCATCTTTCTGCAAACAACGGAAAAGCATTAAAAAACTGTGTTGCTTTCCTAAACGAAAATAAAGAACTGATTAGTTATGGTGAAGGCTGGCAGGGAACAGCACCAGATTCTGCTCCGGTTTCCACTCATGTTCAGGAAATCCCAGAAAATACGGCATATGTTCAGATTTCTGCCGGATATGCTCCCGATATGACTGAAATCATTCAGCCTTCTGAACTGAAAAGCTGTGTTTTGTGTTTTTCATAACAGAATGACAAGAGGAGGAAAAAATATGAATCCTGCTGATTTTATCAGATGGATATGCTCGATTCTGTGTGGTATTGCCGGGTTTCTCTTGGGCAGTCTGGACGGACTATTATTAGCATTGATTGCATTTATGATTCTGGATTATAGCACAGGACTGCTGACAGCGAAAGTCAGCAGGACACTATCAAGTAAAGTTGGCTTTGTCGGCATTGCACGGAAAGGACTCATGCTTGCTGTTGTATCAGTTGGGCATATCTTAGATGCACAGGTATTCAGTGGTGATAATTCTGTGTGTCGGTCGGCAGTCATCGGATTTTATCTTGCTAACGAGGGATTGAGTATTCTGGAAAATGCCGGCAAATTGGGAATGCCACTGCCGAAAAAGCTGAAAAAAGCACTTGAACAACTGAAAAATCAGGACGACTAGCAATAAATTTTTAAATATTGTAATTACAAATTATAATAATAAAGGAGAAAAAATATAAATGATTCAGATAGAAAAAATCTGGGACAAGCTGATTTCTGTTGGTATGACAAAGGCAGGTGTAGCAGGACTGATGGGAAATCTTGATGCAGAATCTGCTTTGAATCCAAAAAACTTGCAGAACAGTTATGAAAAAAGTTTAGGCTATACTGACGAAAGCTATACAAAAGCTGTTGATAACGGCACATATGCCAATTTCGTGAAAGATTGTGCAGGCTATGGCTTAGCACAGTGGACGTACTGGGCAAGAAAACAAGAATTACTGTCTTATGCAAAAGCTTGTAAAAAGTCTATCGGTGATTTGGACATGCAATTGAATTTCTTGCTGAAAGAACTACAAGAAAGTTATTCAAGTGTATTAAAAACACTGAAAACTACAACTAGTGTAAAAACAGCCTCTTATTGTGTGATGTGTCAATATGAAAGCCCTGCGGATACTTCAGAAAAAGCAAAGGCAAGACGTGCATTACTTGGACAGAAATATTATGACATATTTGCAACCAGACCCGAAACAATAAATAAAAGTATTTCCGAAATTGCACAAGAAGTTATCAAAGGCAAATGGAGCAATGGTGCTGAACGAAAAGAAAAACTTACTAATGCGGGATATGATTATGATGCTATCCAGACGGAAATTAATAAAATACTGTATCAGGCAACTGAAACATTTGAGTCAGAAACTAAAGAAAAAAAACAAATTAAAATCAGTATGGATAACAAGATTTACTCTGGAACACTAATAGAAGAATAATAGAAATTGGCAGAGCATTAACACTCTGCCAATTATTTTTATTCGTCAGTAATTTACTAGATTTCCTGCGAAATTAAACAGACGTATCAAAGTTGCAGATGCCAGCGAGCAAAGAAAACTGCATAACAAAAGTCTCGCAGTAACTCTTGAAAATATGTTTAACAAATACAAAAAAATTTTTCTGTAAATAGTTTAGCATTTTGTGAAAAACATTCAAAATAAATTCTAAAATCAGATTTTAAAATGAATATTTTGAAGAAAAGTAAATGCTGTTGCCCTGAGTTAAAATATCAAAAATCTAGGTTTGATACTCAAGAATCCAGAATATTGACAATTCTGGTATAGCGTCTGAGTGGATATTCTCCGTCATGTGCCTCACCCGGAAACGCTTCCGACATTTTTCCGGGTGGAAGAACACGGTTAATTCCACTACGAATCAATAGATTAGTCAGATGTTCTCTCCGCTTTGGTGTACAGATAAGACCGGCTGTTTGCAAGTAGCCCTTACTTTTTCGAAGTACATGAAGCATTTCACACTCTGGCAGTCGCTTTACAAGGCAGTTGCCATACATATAGGATAATTCCAGTTCGCTGTCAGTACATGCTGTCAGACTGCATTCTTTTCCATGGTATATAAGCATATTCGAGTCCGCATTGTCATCTAGCAGATACTCCAGCCTGTCGGCATAACGGCGAAGTGTCATTTCGGCAACAGCACCAATTTCTGTAACAGGATATTTCTGTGCTGCTTTCTCCAGATAGGGCAGAAATTCTGTACAGAATATACTGATATCTTCCATTCGGTCTGTGTCCAGATAAATCACCTGACATGAGCTACATAATAGCTGTTTCGTTGTAAAAATATGTTCAGCAAGTGCTGTCAGTTCTTTTTCCTTATCGGTATAACCTGAAATATAAGCAAAGCTCAAACGATGTCCCCATTCAATCAACTTGCAACCGGGAGGAGCAAGCTGACGGATTGCCTTAACAGCCACCTCTCCGCCCCATAGTGCAATACCGTCACAGCATGATGCCATTTGACACATGCCCTCAATATCCGAGGACGGTGTATCAAACACATAGATATAATCTCGGAGCAACGGCTCAATGAAAATTAGTTCCCGAAAAAATGTAATAGTTAGCCCTTGGTCTGCCTGTGGCAGTTTTAAAAGATTGATATTGCCTGTCAGCAGTCCCTCAATCACACTATAGGCAGGCAGTAAATCCATATTGCCTGCCGCAATATGCATGATAGTACCCAATGGCTCCGGACGAATTGTGATACAGTCAAAACCATCTGGCGATACTGACTGACGAGGGATAAAGAACTGCTCTCCTAGTTCTGTTCTGACCTTATGCTCTAGCATATCACGTCGGAGCATTCGAGATGCAAAAGAAACAGATGCTCTGAGAAAATCATCTATCAGCAAAGTGTTGAACATACCCTCATCTATTTTCCGGCTCATTCGGTCAAGAGCATTAATAACAATTTCCGGTCGAAGTGTCTGCATAGCCAGAGTTTGATTAAGCTTTTCCTCCAGAGATGTCAGAATACGACTTTGCTCTGAAGAATGATATACATTTCCATTTGCTAGAATCATACAGCTCTCTCCTCAAGAAGTTCAGTCGCACCTGCTGCACAGGTTCTAATGTCCTTTAGACCGACTCTTCCAATAATTTCCAGATATGGTGATTCCAGACCACAGCCACATTTTCTTCCGTCATGCAGAACTCCTAAATCATCTGTCATGATACTAGTGATTGGTACTGCTTCTATCATGGGTGTCAATAAATTGACAAGACCAATTGTACCGTTCGGAACAGGTTCTAATGTATGCACATCTCGAACGATGACTCTGCTGTACACCGGTACATGAAAATGATGCTTCGGACAGTCACAATACATAATCGGATGCTCTACAGCACCAAAAAATTCAATCACATTCTCCTCGTCTACATTCAGAATCCGCTTGATTAAGTCGTAAAGTGTCTGTTTGTCTACTTGTTCCGTATAGAACTGTTTCCAGCCACCAGCAAGCATGATTTTGGAATGCTTTGGCAGTGGAATGCAGATATTTCTTTCGTCCATCAGTTTCAGCAGAAAATAG
Source organism: uncultured Ruminococcus sp. (assembly GCA_947174085.1). Lineage (GTDB taxonomy): Bacteria > Bacillota > Clostridia > Oscillospirales > Ruminococcaceae > UBA3855. Next base: position 2,980 of record CAMWHN010000035.1, on the reverse strand, counting down.
GTATAGGACGGAAATCCCATAAATCTGATGGGAAATTTCTTTTTGCCGAACTGCTCCAGATGTTTCACCACAGATTCTAAATCAGGCACATAACTGCCGTCACGGTACTGTAATGCATAGCATCTGTGCAGGGCTGGAGCAAACAGAGTTGCTCCATAAGCAGTTTTCATGACTGCCATCTGGTTGCTCTTATGTGGCTGATAACCCAGAATAACATAATTGGTCGGGCAAAATGAGAGCAAATTTCTCCATTTTGCTATCCGCACGACCATATGTAAACCGCACAGGAGACTTCCCCAGTCCAACCCGATGTGGCTGAATTGTCCTTTTGTTCCGGAAGAAGTGGCTTTAATCGGAATACACCATTCTGGCATTGAAAAAAATCTGTACTTCTTGAACAAAACGGTCGGCAGAAAAGGCAGTTTTGCTAAATCCTGAATATCTCTGAGCTGTTCAGGAGAGAAATGCAGTTTTCTCAATATGTTTCGGTAAAGTTTACAATGTGCATAATGATAAGATACATTTTCTCGAACAGCTTCCAGAAACAGCTCATTTGTTGCTTGGATATTAAAAGGCTGCCGATTTCTGAACAATCTGACTCGTGCTTTCATCACATTCTCTCCTTTCTGATTACGTTTATTATAGCAGAAAAATTTTAAAATGTCCAGAATTTTTCTGTTTTGTTCCTGTATTTGTAACCACTTTGTATTATCATGAAAATAATATTATAGAAAACAGTACAAAATGTATTATCTCAAACGTTTATTAATAAAAATGTTAAAAAAATGTAAACTTTACACAAAAGGGTTGACTTTTTTTATTTGTAGATATATACTAGAAGTATAGCAAATATTGACAAAAAATTAAGGTCAATATTTACAAATAAATTGTTATAAATTTGGAGGAATTTATATGAAATTTAAAAGAGTTTTATCAGCTCTTACAAGCGTATTATTATTATCATCATCATTGGCAACATCAGCATATGCTGCTGAAATTCAAAATGATGATGTCAATTATGGAGAAGCTCTTGCATTGTCATTGTATTTTTATGACGCTAATGAATGTGGCTGTGATGTTGACAGTGGTTCTCTTAACTGGCGTGGTAACTGTCATACATATGATGCGAGTGCCTCGCTTGATAATGCCGTAGGTCTTGGAAATTCTGAAAAGGAACTTATCAGAAAAGCAACGGGTTCATCAACAGTAGATGTTTCCGGCGGTTATCATGATGCTGGTGACCATATAAAATTCAATCTTACAATGGGATTCAATGCTACTTCACTTGGCTGGGCATATTTCGATTATCCGGAAGTTTTCAAGGAAACAAATACAGAAGCACATTTGCTTGATATTTTAAGAAATACCTGCGATTATTTTATGAAGACCACATATCTCACAGACAGTGGAGACGTTTTTGCATTCTGCTATAATGTGAGTGATAGCAGTGACCATAACTATTGGTCATCTCCTGAATCTCAGAATTACAACAGAAAAACTTACTGGGCTACAAAATCTAATAACAATTCATCAGTTGCATTTGAAATGGCATCTGCACTTGCATCGACTTCAGCAGCCTTTCAGGGAATTGATAATGAATATTCCGAAGAATGTCTGAAATACGCAGATGCACTGTATAAATTTGGTGCAACTTATAACGGCAATGAAACTGCTGGCATGTATGATATGTACAATACAACCGGTTCGGCAGACGAAAAGGCTTGGGCAGAAGCTTGGCTTTATGTTGCTGACAGTGATACATATACACTTCCTAGTCTTAAACCAGACGGCAGGGGACATTATGGTTCGGAAACAGACTGCTGGGTTTACTGCTGGGATAAAGTATGGGGTGGCTATTCTTCATTGATGTATAAGCTTACTGGGGATTCTGCATATGCAAACGAACTGAAATTCGAGATGGATAACCTTGTGAGTGACAAAAATCAGGCATATTACCCAATTTCAGGCTGGGGAACTTCACGTTATAACTGTGCATGGCAGAAATATGCTATTACTTATGCAGAAGGTCAGGGAAATGCTGAGTATCTGAATTATGCTAAAAAGCAGATGGATTATATTCTTGGCGATAATCCTACTGGTTATAGTTTTCTGATTGGTTATGGCGATAAGAATCCAACAAGAATCCATCACCGTGCAGCGAATCCGGGAGTGGGTGACCCTGCTGCAAATACGGAATGTTCACATACTCTTTATGGTGCATTAATTGGTGGCCCTACAACTGCAAGCGGTGATTATGAAGACAATGCCAACAGATATCAATATACAGAACCTGCACTTGATTATAATGCTTGTTTCACACTTGCAATAACCGGATTGTATTCACATTTTGGTGGCGATGCTTCCACAGCTAACAGCATAATAGACAATGCCATAGAATTTAAGTATGGATTTGATTTTGGCGAAATTGAAAATACTGCTACACCTTCCAGACCTGTTGTTTCAACAGTTCCAGCTGTTGAACCCGTTGAACCTACAACTACAACAACTCCTAATGTTTCTGTTGATATGGAAGATGACAAGTCTACAGTGACTCTCAACAGTTCACTCAATTGTAAAGATAATAATCAGATTCATCTCACAATAGGGGATTATGTTCCTGAAAATGCACAGCTCCAGAAGATTATCGTAAATCTTAATTCTTCAAATAACATAGGTACAGTAGTAAGTGCAGTTGGTTTCTCTACAAATGATGGTTGGCATCAGATTGATAATAATACTTACATTGGTACAAACGGTACTCTTGAATTTGATACATCTGACATAAGCACTTCTATTATCAACAGTAGTGATATGATGTTTGGTTTATGGTGGTGTGATTCCGTAACACTTAACGTTGAATCAATTAGATTTGAGTACAAAGTACCCACAGATATGACAACAACAGAGGCTACTACAACGACTACGACAACAGAATCTACTACAACTACAACAACAAAGCCTGCAACAACAACCACAACAA
>CAMWHN010000034.1 GCA_947174085.1 uncultured Ruminococcus sp. | reverse complement strand
ATAATATACAATCAGATTATTTTGCAATTATTATTATACAACATTTTAATAGATTTGTAAAGCAAAAATCGTAATTTTTTCAAGTATTTAGAAATTTTAATAATAATATTCTTCATGTAAAAGAAATCCTTGTGAAAAAATGCTGTATTTCAGAATTTTATGATAATTCGTTTAGAATAGCATCTTGTTCTGTATATTCAGAAATTTGAATAGAAATAATAAAAATATCTTCTTTCGGAGCTGTATAGCCGAGTGTATTTGTTTCTGATAATTCTGAAGAACAAATTTGCGCAATAATATCTAACCCAGAATAAGCTTGCCCAAAGACAGTTACTTGTTGTGAAAAATTCGGCACACCGCCTCTGGTAATAAAAGCATTTGCAAGCGTTTCATTACCGGACGCTTCTTGAAATTGTTGTAAAAATTCCTCGTCTGAAAAATCAACAGAATTTAAAATCATGAACCGACTGCCAGTATATTTTGTTTCAGTTTTAAACAAACGCTTTGTAAAACTAGTATCTGTTGCAGTTATCAAAGAACATAATGCTCCACGAAATGACCATAAATTCTGATGCAATTCCAATGGTAATTTTTCTTGTGATTCTGGTGTATTCTCTGGCAAATTACCTTGTTTGTCAATACTGCCTCCTGCAAAATAGGCATCATTTTTGGCTTCAAAAATATATGTGTTATCATACCAGCCATTTTCAGCAAGATTCATAAATTGCGCAACCGTTTCCGGCGCATATTCGGGATATAATACCGCACGGATTTCACCAATGGAAGTTGTAATAATTGCGGTAGGAGAACCCTCTGGAATTTCTTCCAGTTGGACAAATTCCAGACTATCAATATCAATATAGCGATAACCCTGATTAGAAATCATAGTAATCAAATAAAAAACAATAAAACTTATGATTGACATGGCAATCAGAAAAATTCCTAATCTGGAAAGGGTTTTGCTTTTATTATTCTGTATTCTCATAATTAATATTAATTATAATTTTGTAATTTCAACGCCTTGACGGGTTTCTTTTACAGCATAGCCAAGATGTTTAATTTCTTCACGCAATCTATCAGCTTCAGCAAAATTTTTAGCTTTTCTGGCTTCTGTTCTCAAAGCAACTAAATCTAAAATTTCTTGCGGAATAGCTTCTTGCTTACGTTCATAGAGCAAGCCCAATACAGAAATTAATTCTTCAAATATAATTAAACCAGATTGGAGCTGTTCTTTTGAAGTATGGGGATTTGTTGCCATAATATTCAATTCTTTGACAAGTTCAAAAATAGCTGTGAGGGCATCTGCTGTATTTAAATCATCTTCCAGAGCGTGAATAAAATTTAATTTATAATTATCAAAAATATCTTGTGCGAGATTTTCACCGGAATTAGCATGTGAAATGGCATTTTTCAGTGTTTCACGGCATTGATATAATCTATCCAGAGACGCTTTGCAAGCGTCTAATAAATCCGTGCTATAATTCATAGGCATTCTATATTGTGCCTGAATCATTAAATATCTGATAACTTCATAGCCATATTGTTTCGCAACGTCACGAGTTAAGAAAAAATTACCAGCAGATTTTGACATTTTTTTATGATTAATATTAATATGCCCATTATGCATCCAGTAATTAGAAAATTTTACACCGTTAGCAGCTTCTGACTGTGCAATCTCATTTTCATGATGTGGAAAAATCAAATCATGTCCGCCACAATGCAAATCAATTGTATCGCCTAAACAATCTTTTGCCATACAAGAGCATTCAATATGCCAACCGGGGCGACCCGTTCCCCAAGGTGAATCCCAATGCTGTTCTGTATCAGAACACCCTTTCCAAAGTGCAAAGTCTAATGCATCTTCTTTCAGGTCATTAATTTCTACTCTCGCACCGGCATTTAAATCATCTAGTGACTGATTAGATAATTTTCCATATTCAGAAAATTTTCTGGTTCTATAATAAACATCATGTTCTACTTGATACGCATAGCCTTTATCAATTAATTTCTGAATGAAATCAATAATTTTGGGAATATATTCAGAAACTTTCGGGTGAACCGTAGCCGGTAAAACATTTAAGCCTTGTGCATCAATGCAATATTCTTGAATATATTTCTCTGCACATTCTTCGGGTGTGATTTGTTCTAAAACGGCTTGTTTAATAATTTTATCATTGACATCAGTGTAATTTTGAATAAAGCGCACATCATAGCCCTGATAAATTAAAAATCTTCGGAACACATCAAAAACGCAAATTGGTCTGGCATTTCCAATATGAATATAATTATATACTGTTGGGCCACATACATACATGCTGACTTGATTTGGCACAAGTGTTTTAAATTCTTCTTTTTGATTCGTAAGTGTATTGAAAACTTGAATCATAAAAAAACCTCCTACAAAAAAAATATCTTCTCTGCACATGTAGAGAAGATGCATTATTCTAATTATATACAAAAGGGAAAAAAACGTCAAGAGGAAAATTAAAAACAAGATTAATTATATATGCAGATTCTTGACAAAAGATAACAATTCCTGTTTTGTATTCACACATTTTTCAGAAATCACAGCTTCCAGAGCTAAATTTAAAATTAATTTAATCTGCTTGCCATAAAACCCTAGTTTTAATAAATCATTGCCATTAATTTCTAAATCTTTTATACAGCAACAGAGATTTTGATTTTTACAAATTTCAGCTAATTCAGAAAGTTTTTTAATTTTGCGATTAGATTCTGGTGCATGATTTAATTTAGAAATTCTATCAGATTCGAGAATCTGTAAAAACAAAGCAAATTCTTCATAGCCAATATTACCAATTAATTTTCTGACTTGTGGCATAGTATCTGGAATATCTCTATGTAAGGCAATTAATCTGCAAACTTGTTTTCTGAAATAATTATCTGATTTTAAACGCAGTAAAATATCATTTGCCATGACAGAGCTTTTTAATGCATGTGTTTTAAAATGACCGCCCTTAGAATCTACTTGATAACAAACAGGTTTCGCAATATCATGAAATAGCATAGTCATTCTGACTGTTAAATTTTTTGGTGCATTGCCGACAGCTCGTGCGATATGCTCCCAAACTGTAAAATCATGATGTTTACTATGCTGTGAAAACGCAATACAGGGATAAATTTCAGGAATCCAGACAGCTAAAATTTCCGGATAAGTCAGTAAAATTTCTGTAATATTATCACCCATAAGCATATTACAAAGTTCTGAAAAAATGCGCTCTGCTGAAATATATTTTAATCGAAAAGCCCCAGCAAGCATTGCAGAATGCGTTAATATTTCAGGTTTTAAATTTAATTTTGCAGAAAAGCGCATACCTCGTAAAATTCTAAGCGCATCTTCACGGAATCTAGCCGAAGGCACACCAACACAACGCAAAACATGATTTTCTAAATCTTGTTTGCCATGATATACATCAAGCAAACCTGTTTCAGGATTCCAAGCCATAGCATTGCAAGTAAAATCACGTCTTGCCAAATCTTCCAGAATATCATTGGCAAAATAAACTTGATTCGGATGTCTATAATCTGTATAATCTGTTTCAGTTCTGTAAGTTGTAATTTCTGCAAAGCCGTTATGATAATATACGCCGACAGTGCCGAATGCTCTGCCGTAAGCAGAACAATTTTCAGAACCGAAAATTTCTATAATTTCTTGTGGTTTTGCATTTGTTGTAATATCATAATCATGCGGTTTCATGCCAAGTACAACATCTCTGACACAACCGCCGACTAAATAAGCTTGAAAATTATGCATAGAAAGCTTTTGCAACATAGCATAAATAAAATCTGGAAAATTTACATCCAAAAAAATCCCTCCTTTTTTAGACTTTTACTGGCATAAAATCAATGCAAATAATTTCAGACGGATTATTTACACGAAACTTGCCAATTCCGGCAGAAACGTTCATGTAGCAATTTTTATAAAATTCTGATTGATAAACGCCTTTTGTATATTTAGGAAAAAACTTACGTTCAGGGGAAAGAATCCCGTTAATAATAGGCATTCTAATAATACCGCCATGTACATGACCAGATAAAATAATATTAGCACCCCATTTGGCATAAGCTTCAAAGCCCATAGGCGAATGTGCTAATAATACACATGGCTTAGAAACACAAGCACCAATGCAGGATAATATTAATTTTTCTGTAACAGGAGTTAAATTATGATAACTACCGTTTTGATTTTTATAAACTTCACGAGGCAAAGTCAAACCAGTAAACATAATATCTTGTATAAAAACAGAGCTATTATTTAATACAAAAACACCTAAATTTCTGCATTTTCTTAAAAATTCAGAAATGAGATTTTCAGATAAATCCAATTCATGATTACCAAGCGAATATGCCACAGGAGCAATGCGCCGGAGTTTATGCAATAAATCCAGCGCATCAGAAATACTAGTTTCGCCGAGCGTTCTGGAAACTAAATCACCTGTGACAGCAATTAAATTTAAATCAGGCTGTGTGCAGAAATCCACAGTTTTTAAAATTTCAGTTATTAATATTTGATTTTTTTCATGCGAAGTACTGCTACTAAAATGCACGTCAGAAATATGCAAAATTCTAAAAGGCTTAGAGATTCCGGCAACTGAAAAACATTCTTTACGGGTTGTCATTCTTGTTCTAACTCTTGTTCCTGTTCTTGTTCTTCAGTTTCTTCAATTTCCTGCATTTCTAATTTCTGAATTTCTTCCGAGCTGTCATGTTCTGCTCTGGTAAAAGCAACAACTTGATTATCTCCAGAGACTTTCATAACACGAACGCCTTTAGAAACTCTGCCCATAATTCTAATATCACTTGCCAGAATACGAATAATAATGCCCTCTGTAGAAATTAAAATAATATCATCTTGTTCATCAACGACTTTAATCCCACAAACAGTACCTCTGGTTTCGTCAACAGGATAATTTTTAATACCGTAGCCACCTCTGGCTTGAATCCTATAATTTTCAAGCGCAGTACGTTTGCCATAGCCTTTTGTAGAAACTGTCAGAACACTAGCACCGTCACGGATTCTTGCCATAGAAACAACTTCGTCATCATCACGGAGTTTCATAGCTCTTACACCCTGTGCAGAGCGTGATAATGGACGGATTTTATTTTCTTCTAATCTAAGAGCCATACCATTTTTTGTTGCAATCATAAGCTGATTAGAACCGTCTGTCATACGAACACCAACAATTTCATCACCATCATTCAGACTAATTGCAATTAAGCCTTTTTTGCGAATATTCCGGTAAGCTGTTAAAGGTGTGCGCTTAATCTGTCCAAATTTAGTTACCATAGTGACAAAATCATCTGTATCAAATGTTCTGGTTTTCAGCATAGCTGTAATTTTTTCGCCCTCTTGCAACTGGAGTAAATTTGCAAAATGGAAACCACGAGAAGCCTTTGAACCGTCTGGAATTTCATAGCATTTTAATTTATGCATGTAGCCTTTATTTGTAATAAACAAAATATTATCATGTGTAGAGCAAATAAACATTTCAGAAACAAAATCTTCTTCCCGTTGTTTCATACCCTGCACGCCACGACCGCCACGCTTTTGGGTTTTATATGCATCAAGAGCAATTCGTTTAATATAGCCATTATTTGTGTAAGTCACGACACAATCTTCTACTTCGATTAATTCTTCAATATCGACTTCACCGCTAACAGCCGTAATCTCTGTACGGCGTTCGTCATTAAATTTTTTTCTGATTTCGTCCATTTCTTTGGAAATAATTTCATAAATTTTCTGTTTATTCTGGAGTGTATCTTCAAATTCAGAAATTTTTTCACAAAGCACAAATAATTCATCTGTAATTTTCTGATGTTCCAACCCAGTCAACGCACCCAAACGCATTTGTACGATAGCGTCAGCTTGTTCTTCAGAAAGTCCAACAGCAGGCGGTAAATGCAAGTTAGACAAATCATATTGTGATTTATCAAATAAAGCAAGCATGTCAATATTTTCAAAGCGATTCATTAATTTTTCTTTGCCCTCAGGAATGCTTTTAGAATCACGCAAAATTGCAATGACTTCGTCAATATAATCAGACGCTAACATAAAGCCCTGTAATAAATGCGCACGTTTTAACGCTTTTTCCAAATCAAATTTGACACGTCTGGTAATCACATCAACTTGAAATGCAAGATAATGCTCTAAAATTTGCTTTAAATTCAAAACTTTCGGCACACCGTTTGCAAGCACAAGCATATTTACACCGCAAGTATCTTGTAACTGTGTATAAGAAAATAATTTATTTAATACAACATTGGCAATAGCATCTTTTCTAAGACCAATTACAATACGCATACCATCTCTGCCGGATTCATCACGGACAAATTTTGCACCTTCAATGCGTTTTTCTTTGATTAATTCAGCAATATGTTCAACTAATCTTGCTTTATTCACCATATAAGGCAATTCATGAACAATAATTTGCTGTCTGCCTTTGGATTCTTCAATAGAAGTTTTCGCACGGATAATTATTTTGCCTTTACCAGTACCATATGCAGAACGAATACCAGCTTTGCCCATAATAATACCACCAGTTGGGAAATCTGGACCTTTGATACATTCCATTAAATCATCAAGTGTGCAGTCTGGATTTTGAATTAATAAATTCAAGCCGTCAATGACTTCACCTAAATTATGTGTAGGAATATTCGTAGCCATACCAACTGCAATACCAACAGAGCCATTCACTAAAACATTTGGGAATCTGGACGGCAACACAGTAGGTTCTTTGAGACGGTCATCATAGTTCATACCAAAATCAACCGTATTTTTATTAATATCAGCGACCATGTCCAAAGCTAATTTTGCCATTTTCGCTTCCGTATAACGATACGCAGCCGGAGGGTCACCATCAATAGAACCAAAATTGCCATGACCATCAATTAACGGATATCGTAAAGAAAAATCTTGTGCTAATCTAACAAGTGCATCATAAACAGACGCATCACCATGCGGGTGATAACGACCTAATACAGAACCGACTGTATCAGCGCATTTTCTATATGGCTGGTCAGGTGTTAAGCCATTTTCGTGAAGCGTGTAAATAATACGCCTATGAACAGGCTTCAAACCGTCACGCACATCAGGCAATGCTCGTGAAATAATAACAGACATTGCATAGGCAAGAAATGAATCATGCATTTCGTCTGCAACATCAACAGGAATTACTTTTTCCTGTAAAACTTGACTTTCATTTGTTTCAATACTCATAATTAAAATTCACCTCTTGAATCGAAAATTTAACTGAAATTTTTATTTAATCTCTGCGAAAAATGAACTCTCATAATTTCCAATTCTTGTTCTGAAAAAACAGATTTCGGCACGACATAGAACATGGTTTTTGTTTGATAAATCATAAAAAATTCCTGATATTCATGCACATGTAAGCCTTTGTTATAATAAATTCTCGTGCCGGAAAAATTTTCTTCTGGAATATCATCAAATAAATTATCTATATTTTCTGAGTTTTTATTATTTAAATTATTATCTTCTAATGGCAGAATCGTACCAATTTCAAGATATTCTGGATAAATCGTAAGCTTATACTGGTCGTTTTCAATTTCACGCACAGCAAGCATTAAATTTCTTTTAATTTTTCTAGGATTATACCACTGAAAACCAGACAGCAAAAGACAGCCTAAAATTACTATGCAATAAACAGGCTTATCTGAATCAGAGCCGATTACTAAAAAATACGCATAAATACAGCATACAAGCAACAAGACAGTAATTATTATATAATTTTTGGGATAAACAAATTTTTTCTGAAATGCAGTAAATGCAGATTTAAATAATTCATAGGGAATATGATATTGTTTTTGTAATAAAAATTCAGAATATTCCTGTTCTTGTTGGGTCATGACAGCACAGCTCCTTTCAGAAAATTTTTAAAATTATAAATTTTTAAATTTTCAACACTTGTTGAATAAAAAGTTGAAAACTAAAATATATATTTAAATATCAAGATTATGCACAGTTTTTGCATATTTTTCGATATAATCTTTTCTAGGCAAAACTTTATCACCCATCAGAATTGTAATAATTTCATCAGCTTTGACAGCGTCTTCTAAACTTACACGCAGAATAGTTCTTGTTTCGGGATTCATAGTAGTTTCCCAAAGTTGTTCACTATCCATTTCGCCAAGACCTTTGTAACGCTGAACAGCGACTTTGGAAGAATTTCCGTTAGAATCCGCAAGCATAGCAATATAATTATCACGTTCAGCGTCACTAAACGCATAATATACTTTTTTGCCTCTAGCGACACGATATAAAGGCGGTTGTGCAATATAAACATTGCCATTTTCAATCAAAGGGCGCATATATCTGAAAAAGAACGTTAATAGCAAAGTTCTGATATGACAGCCGTCTACGTCAGCATCAGCCATAATAATAACTTTATCATAGCGCAATTTTTCAATATTAAAATCTTCGCCGATACCCGTACCCAAAGCTGTTACAACAGGCATTAATTTTTCATTGCCATAAACTCTATCAATTCTAGCTTTTTCAACATTCAGCATTTTCCCCCAGAGAGGCAAAATAGCCTGATATCTTCTGTCACGACCGCCTTTGGCAGAACCGCCGGCAGAATCACCCTCAACGATATAAATTTCTGTATTTGCAACGCCGTGTTCTGAACAATCTGCAAGCTTACCGGGGAGAGATGCACTTTCCATAGCTGTCTTGCGCCGAGCCGTTTCTCTAGCAGCTTTTGCGGCTTCTCTTGCACGTCTGGCGGCAAGGCATTTTTCCAGAATTTCTTTTGCAATTGCCGGATTCATTTCAAAATAATTCATTAATTTTTCTTGCACAAGTTTTTCAATAAATGGCTTTACTTCTGCACTATTTAATCTACCTTTCGTTTGTCCCTCAAATTCTCTGTCTGTTAATTTCACAGATACAATTGCAGTGAGTCCCTCACGAGTATCATCACCAGAGAGCTTTTCATTTTCTTTTAGGAAATTAAACTGTTTGCCATAATCATTCAGAACTTTCGTTACAGCATTTTTAAAGCCAATTTCATGTGTACCGCCGTCTTTTGTGTGAATATTATTTGCAAAAGATAAAATTAAATTATTATAACTGTCGTTATATTGCAAAGCAATTTCCGCAACAGAATCGCCCTGTGTTCCTGAAATATAAATTACATCGCCAACAGTTTCATAGCCTTTTGTTTTGTGAATATGCTCTACAAATTGCCGGATACCGCCCTCATAGCATAAATTTTCACTTTGTATTTCGTCAGGGTTTCTGGTATCTGAAATATTAATTTTCAGACCAGCATTTAAAAAAGCATGTTCTCTCATGCGTTTTAATAATATTTCAAAATCATATTCAGTCGTTTCAAAAATCTCAGAATCAGCTTTAAACATAACACTAGTGCCAGTTTTATTAGTTTCGCCGATAATTTTTAAATTTTCGTTATATTTGCCACGTTCAAAACGCTGAAAATGAATATTTTTGCCATCACAGACAGTTAATTCCAGCCACTCAGATAGAGCATTTACAACAGACGCACCGACACCATGTAAACCGCCAGAAACTTTATAACCGCCACCGCCGAACTTACCGCCAGCGTGCAGAACTGTATACACAATTGTTGCCGCAGAAATTTTCTCTGTTGGGTGCAATCCGGTCGGAATACCACGACCATTATCTGAAATCTTAATAATATTATCTGGCAGAATTTCAACTGTAATTTCTGTGCAATACCCTGCAAGAGCTTCATCAATGGCATTATCCACGATTTCATATACCAAGTGATGTAAACCGTCGGCACTGGTAGAACCAATATACATTGCAGGGACTTGACGAACAGGCTCTAAACCCTCTAGTACTTGAATTTGTTCCGCACCATATTCTGATTTTTCAAGTTCTTGATTACTCATCTTCAACTGCTACTCAAAATAAGGGCAAAAATACCCATATTGAGAAAATTCCTGATTCAGCGTGTCCGATTTCGCCGAGGCTACTTCGTTTGGTATGACACTCCACAGGCGTAAATTCCCGTATAGCCTACGGTACATACTTATCAATGCTTGGTTATGCAATTTGATAAGTGAAACAATCTCGTAAATTCAGACTTGCATTGAAATCCCTGTTGGCAGTATAGCCACAGTTAGAACAAATATAAATTCTGTCTGATAATTTCAAATCAGATTTGATACAGCCACAATGATAACAAATTTTACTTGATGGATAAAATCTGTCAACAAATCTTAATTCTATGCCATATGCTTTACATTTTGCTTGTAATTTTGTTCTAAATTCAAAAAATTTTTGTTGTGCAATGGCTTTTACGAGATGTCTGTTCTTCATCATTCCACTGATATTCAAATCTTCTAAAGTAATCCACATTGGCTTGGTTTTCACCAATTCAGAAACCACTTTATTGTTGTAATCTATCCGAATATTAGCAAGTTTATGATAAAGTTTCTGTACAATAAGCTTTTGCTTCTGGATATTTTTTCGAGTAGCTTCTCCTTTCGTAGTATTTAATAATTTTTTCAAACTCTCGTATTTCCTAGAAAGTTTTCTTTGCTGTCGTTTCAGACTTTTTTCAAGTTTCCTGATACGAACAGTCTTATTGATATTTTTATAGATAGTTCCATTGGAACATGTCACTAAATTTTTTATGCCTAAGTCAATGCCAATTCCGAAATTGTTCAAAACAGGTGTTTCTGTTTCAGGTTCTTCCACCAGAACAGAAACATAATATCTTCCTGCTTTCATGGAAACAGAACCGCTTTTTATGATATACATTTCACGGTTTGTCGGGATATAGCCTTTTTCTTTCAGTCTTACCCAATCCAGAGTTGGTATTTTTATTCTGTGCCTTTCACATGCAATGATTGTTTTTGCATCTGTTTTCACAAAATACATTTTTACATCAGAATTTGACTTTTTCTTAAAATTTGGGAAACCAGTTCTGTGTTTAAAAAAATTTTTAAAAGCTCTGTCAGCATTCATGATGCTTTGCTTGACTGATTTACTGCTGACTTCCTTAATCCATGAAAATTCAGGATTTTGCACAAGATATGCATTGTTTAGCCATTTTGAAAACTCATATCCTGAAACAAATCTTTTTTCTTCATCATAAATTTTTTTGTTATATGAGAGATAAAAATTATAGATAAATCTACATACACCAATTGTTCTGTGAATGATTTGCTTTTGTTCAGGTGTCGGAAAAATTTCTGTTTTATAGCTTTTTAGCAATTTCTTCATCTCCGTTTATTTTCTTCTTCTGGAAAAGTTTTTGGCTTATCATTGCTTATAAAATTCATCTACTCATGCGTATATTATATAATATTTAACCACTTTTGTCAATGATTTCATTATCTATTTTATAACTCCGTTTCTGCTGAAAAAATAACTCAACTTGTTACAGACTTTTCAACAAGTTTTCAACAGGATTTTAAAATTCTAATCCTAGATAAAAAAGCCTGTAATTCAAGATTTTTTTAATATTTCAAAAAAATTTTCACAAGTTTTCAACAGAGTTTTCAACAATCCGGTTGAAAACTTGAAATTAAATTATTATTTTACCAGACAATTCTAACAGGATTTTTTTTATTTATTTGCTATAATCGCTGTAGAGTTATTTAACATACCCTATACGGCACGAACAGCATTTTTTTAGAAAACTATGCCCTAAATTTCAGACCCGTGTTAAAATGCTTTTAAATTAATTTTAGAGCCATGTTAAATATTTTGCACTTTGAACAAGCCAGTTGCAAATAATTATTCCAGTAGGATATTTTTAATTTATTTCTTAGAATCGCCGTAGAGCCATTTAATATACCCTATACGGCACGAACAGCATTTTTTTAGAGAACTATGCCCTAAATTCCAGACCCCTGTTAAAATGC
>CAMWHN010000033.1 GCA_947174085.1 uncultured Ruminococcus sp. | reverse complement strand
GTTCCCATCTGACAAAAGAACAGAAAGAAAAAATTCTACAGGAGAGCGAAAGAATTGTCTTTGAAAAATATCCCTCCTCAAGGGAACTGGAGTTTGCAGTATGATAGAATTTTTGATAGGGTGCGTTGTTGGGGGAACAGTTGGCATGACTGTAACATGTCTCTGTGTTGCTGCAGGACAGGCAGACAAGGAGATGAATTACACAGATTCTGAACAATAAATTTGTTGATTCTGGTGATTACAATTTCAAGGATTTTATAGTATACTGTTGGCTGAAAGGAGCGAACTGTAATGGCAAAAGTAACAGTTATCGAAACAGTTTCGCAGGACAATTCCGGCGAAAAAATCCGAGTGGCGGCTTATTGCAGAATATCCACAAATTTGACAGAACAGCAGAATTCCTATCAGGTACAGCTGGCATACTACAGTCATAAATTTGAGAATTCTGAAACAGAAATTCTTGTGGATTTATACGCTGACGAGGGAATCAGCGGTTTGTCTGCAGAAAAAAGAAGCGAATTTCAGCGCATGATACAGGATTGCAAACGTGGGAAAATCGACAGAATCTATGCAAAATCCATGAGTCGGTTTGCAAGGAATACGAGCGACAGCCTGAAATATGTCAGAGAACTGAAATCGCTTGGAATCACAGTATGCTTTGAAAAAGAGAATCTGGACACTGCCAAAACTGCCGATGAAATGATGCTGACCATCATGGCAGGACTGGCACAGGAAGAATCTGTTTCTATATCAAAGAACCAGAAATGGGCAATCCGCAGACGGATGCAAAATGGAACATATCAAGCACCGCTGCCATATGGATTCATACGGATTGACGGCAGAATAGAAATCGTAGAATCCGAAGCAGAAGTTGTGCGGCAGATTTTCGCATGGTATCTTGAGGGATATGGTGCAAAGCTGATTGCCCGTATGTTGAATGATGCAAGAATTTCAAGAAGAAACTGTACATGGACTGCCCAGGTGATTCTGAGACTTCTAAAAAACGAGCGGTATATCGGAAATGCAGTTTTTCAAAAAACTTATGCAACGGAAACTGTTCCGTTTACCCGTAAAATAAACAGCGGAGAACTGCCGATGTATCATGTGACAGGGGCAAATTCGCCCATTATTGTGTCAGGGGATTTTCAGAGAGTACAGGAACTGAAGCAGGAACGAAGCCGTCAGCTGAACAGGGAAAATATTTACAGAAAATATTTGTTCACTCACAAAATCAGATGTGCTTACTGCGGACTTTCCTATGCCCATAAGCCAATAAAAGGGCAGGAATATTGGGTGTGCCGGAATCACGAAAGACAGGCATCTCTCTGCCCGAATCAGAAAATAGCACAGGAAACAATCTATCAGATGTTTATCATGCTGTTCAATAAACTGCATGTCTGCTGCGAAGAAATCCTGTCACCACTTTTAAATTCCATGCAGGAACTCAAAGTAAAAAAATTCAGCGGTAATACACACATCATAGAGATTCAGAAAAAATCTGCTGGACTGAAAGAGCAGATTCACGTCCTGACTACGCTCCGGACAAAAGGCTTTCTTACCGATGAGAAATATCATGAGCAGACTGCAGAACTGAATCGGAAAATCATGCAGTTACAGAAAGAACTGCATAGGCTTATGAAATCTAGTGATGAGGATGGCACGCTGGAACAGCTTGAAATGCTGACAGATTTTTTCAGAAACCGCGAATCTATGATGATAGAATTTGAAGAAGAAACATTTACTTTCCTGATTGATAAAATTGTAATAAAAAGTCCGTACGAAGCTGAATTTCATATGCTCGGCGGTCTAAAATTTACTGAACACTATCCACAAAAGTAGCAATAGAATTTTGTCAGATATGATGAATGGATTTCTGCCCTGAGTTATGGTATACTATCTGATGAAAGAGAGGTGAGCTGGATGACGAAATTAAGGGCAGTACCGTTCGGATATACGATAAGGAGCGGCGAAATTGTTATCAGTCCGAAAGATGCGGAAATTGTCATGCAGATTTTCAGGAAATATCTTGACGGAAACAGTATGGATACCATCGGTGAAATCATGGGATACAGCCGTGATTCCATCAGAAAAATTCTCTGCACTGATGATTACATCGGAACTGACCGTTGTCCGCAGTTGATTTCAGAAGAAATTTATGAGGCTGTCAGCAGAATGCGAATTAAAAAACAGCGTGGATGCTATCAGATTCCGGAAGAACAGAAAAGGCTCCGTAAGATGATGTTCTGCAAAGAATGCAGAAAAAACCTGTATCACGGCGGCAGAAAGGGAAATTTGAACAGCTGGGGTTGTTACGCTCCGGAATGCAGAAAGGTAAGCTGTAAACTGCCGATTGAAGAACTGATGCATAAAATTATGAATATTCTGAATGCTGTGGGTGCAAATCTTAATTTGCTGAATACAGAATCAGAAACTGTGATTTATTCGCCGGATTCCGAAATTATCCGTCAGCAAAACGAAATCCGTCACATGATGGGAAATTCACAGACAGATTATGAACGCATTAAAACAGAACTGTTCTGTCTTGCAGAAATGAAGTGCAACTGCTGTACATATATCGATATTCCGCAGAAAACGAAATATCTGAAATCTTTGCTGGCAAATCATGAACAACTGAATACTTTTGATATCGGCTTGCTGAAATCCTGTGTAAAACGGATAACGGCAAGCCATTCTGCTGTGATAGAGATTGAATTTATCAACGGTGTGAAAATATCAGAAAGAAAGGAATCAACCATATGAATATCGTCACTGCGCCGAATGTAAAAATAATTCCTGCCAAGCCACAGGCTGAAAAATCCCACAGTCAGTACAGAAAGCTGAGAGTCGCTGCGTATTGTCGTGTCAGTACAGAACAGGAACAGCAACAGAACAGCTATCGTGTTCAGGTCGAATATTACACGGATTACATTAACAGCAATAAAGAATGGGTAATGGCTGGCATATTTGCTGACGAAGGAATTTCTGGAACTTCAACACGCAAGAGGACGGCTTTCAACCGCATGATTCGTATGTGCCAAAAAAAGAAAATTGACTTAATCCTGTGTAAATCTGCAAGCCGGTTCGCCAGAAATACGGTTGACTGTCTGGAGTATGTCAGAATGCTCCGTGAGCTGGAAGTGACTGTGATTTTTGAGAAGGGAAATATAAACACCATGACAATGGACAGCGAGTTCATGCTGACGCTCTATAGCAGTTTTTCGCAGGCAGAAAGTGAATCTATCAGTAAAAATATTACGCTGGGGGTGCAGATGGGATTCAGGGAAGGCAAAGTCAGATACCGCTATGAATCGTGGCTCGGCTACCGGAAAGGTGCTGACGGCAAGCCGGAAATTATTCCGGAAGAAGCGGAGATTATCAGGCAGATTTTCAGATTGTTTCTCGATGGAGAATCTACCCAGCATATCGCTGATGTGCTGAATCAGCAGGGAACGGAAACCATCAGCGGAGGTTCAGAATGGAGAGCGGATTCTGTATGGCGAATCCTGAAGAATGAAAAATACGCCGGAGATGCACTTCTGCAAAAGACGTACACAAAAGACTGTATTTCTCACAAGACAGTCCGAAATCATGGAGAAAGACCGATGTTTCTGGTATCAGACTGCCACCCGGCAATTATTGATAAAGAAATGTTCAATCTGGTGCAGCAGGAACTGGCACGGCGAAGTTCCAAGCGAAAAATCAGCAGCAAGTCAAAGACGGAACAAGGAAAATACTCCAGTAAATATGCCCTGACAGAGCTGATGCTATGCGGAGAATGCGGAACACCTTATCGTCGGGTAACATGGAATGTTCACGGAAAAAAGGCAATTGTATGGCGGTGCATCAACCGTCTCGATCACGGAAACCGCTACTGTAAAAGTTCGCCGACGATTCATGAAGAACCGCTTCACCGAGCGATTGTTAGAGCAATCAACGAATTTTATGACTGTCAGAATGACATCTGTGGAGTGATTCAACAAAGTACAGAAATTGTTCTGACTGGACTGGAACAGACGGAAATTATGGCAGCTGAAAAACGGCTCACTGAAATTCAAAAAGCAAGAACAGATATGATAAATCTGATAGTCAATGGTGCAGTCGGGGAAGATTCGCTGGACATGGAATTTGAAAAACTGTTCCGTGAAGAACAGACACTCAATGAAAAGTTAAATATACTTAAGGTACAGGCATCAGCACAGACGGAAATTCATAATCAGATAATGATAACACAGAATCAGGTGGAACATACCCGTCTGGAACTGCATAATTTTGATAATGTGCTTGCACGAAAACTGCTCGAATGTGTCCGAGTGCTTGACAAAACGCATATTCAGATAATTTTCAAAGGTGGATATGAAACTGATATGGAAGTAGAAAAGAAATAAATGATACAGGACAGTCTGCTCCGGCAGACTGTTTCCTTGTTGATTGAGAGGTGATAGGTTATCAGGGAATTTTGAAGGAATTAAAACAAGAAACTTTGGCATTGAAATTGAAATGACCGGACTGACGAGATGTCAGGCGGCAAAGGCAGTTGGCAGACTGTTTGGGAGTGAACCGGTACATGTAGGAGGCAGTTATGATAAATATTCTGTACGGGATAAGAAAGGAAGAAACTGGGATTTTGTATCTGACAGCAGTATCCGTTGTGTAGATGCTTCTGGTGAACATGCGAGCAGGTCGTACAGTGTAGAATTGAACTCACCTGTTCTTGACTATGAAGATATTCCATTGCTGCAGGAAGTTATCCGGACACTCCGGAAAGAACATGGACGGTGCGGACCGGAGTACATGTGCGGAACACATATCCACATATCAGCAGATGATTTCACTCCGCAGCAAATCCGGAATTTAGTGAATATCTTTTCCAGTAAAGAAGATTTTTTATGGGATGCCCTTCAGGTATCTTCTGCAAGAGAAGATTACTGTCATAAGTGTGATCCCGAATTTGTAAGAAAGCTGAATCAGAGTAAGCCAAAAACAATGAAAGAAATCAAGAAACTCTGGTACAGGGGCGACACTGACCAGCAATATTCACATTATTCAAATTCTCGTTATCGGGCTTTGAATCTGCACAGTTTCTTTCAACATGGACATTATGAAATCCGATGCTGCAATGCTTCACTACATGCCGGAGAAGTCAGAGCGCAGATTGTGCTGGCTCTTGCGATCAACAATGCTGCAATGACAAAAAAATATTGTTCTCCACATGTCAGTTACAGCGATAACATGCGTTATTCATTCCGGGTCTGGATGCTGAATTTAGGACTGATCGGGGATGAATTCAAAAATTGCAGGAAACATTTGTTAAAACATCTTTCTGGAAACATCGCATGGCGGCATCCGGAAGATGCGATTGCACAGCGTGAAAGACTGAAACAGGCACGAATGATCGCCCGTGGGCAGGCACAAACCGCTGTATTGAACAGGAATGAGGAATCAGCAGTGATATCCACTGAAAATATAGACGGCACTGTAAATGATTCTGAGGACATTTTTGAAGAAGAAACAGAATCCATAGGAATCACAATGTAGAAAAAGAAAGGTGCGTGATAGATTGAAAAATAAAGTATATATTGCTTACGGTAGCAATCTGAATCTGGAACAGATGAAATATCGTTGTCCCAATTCCAAGCCAATTGGAACGGCAATGCTACAGGATTACGAACTGGAATTTCGTGGTGTTGCAACCATTGTTCCAAAAAAAGGTGCAGTAGTACCAGTTTTGCTTTGGGAGATTCCGCCGCAGGACGAAAAATCATTAGACCGGTATGAAGGCTTTCCACATCTGTACCGGAAAGAAGAATATGAAATTGACCTCAATGGTCAGAAAGTGACCGGAATGGCTTATGTGATGAATGCCGGTCAGATTGCCGCTCCGAATATTCATTATTACTGTACTATTGCACAGGGATACCATGAAAATCATCTGAATACGGAATATTTAAATTCCGCTGTGGATCGTGCGGCTGCATTTGAAAATAGTTTAGCGGAAACAGATAAATTTCAGATGCATCTGACATGAGGGAATGCTGATGAAATATAAGGGGGGTTCTATATTCAGATCCGATTTCAGAAGGTCAGGAGAAAAAATCCGGACGGCATTGCTGTTGACTGTGATGGTTTTCTGATTGAAATTTTTGATGGCACAAATCAAAATGCTGTCATTGACTTTTTTACAGCTGCAGTCGGATTTGAACTTCTGAAAAATTCTCTGACAGAAGCAGAACAGCTTGCCAAAGATTATATCAATCTGGAAGAAAAAGAACTCTGTCGGTTGCTAAAAGAATATCACAGCTTTGAAGAATAACAAGCTGACAGATTTCTAAAATCCATCCAAAAGGATAACCAAAAATATCGAAAATAGCTGTAACATGGGATATTGTGTATGTCATCTATTTTAATTGATTTGCACATGTATTGCAAATGAAAAAGATGAAATGCCAAAAACAAAAGCAAAATAGCCATAATTTCGTATAAAAACGGCTGGCTTTCATATCTCAAAATTATAGATGACATTCTGAAAAAAATGTCCTAATTAATGAAAATTCGACTTTATTGCGTAAATGGAGGTGATAGGAAATGATTGCTGCAGCAATCAACTATCAAGGAAAACAGGCATTGATTGGATTTCTAAAACCGCAGGATAAACGGAAATTTTATCAGTTTATTCCCAATGCCAAACTTTTGATAGAAAACTATGAAGCAGAACTGAAACAAACCGCTGATTTCTCAGAGGAAGAATCTCTGGAAATCAGCGGTATTTCTATGTAAGGAGAAAGCTAATGGCATGGAAGAAGCATCTCACACAGGAAGAAAAATCTGCCTATCATGAGAAGAAACAAAGCGAAATGAGTGAACTGTTTCAGAGAATTGATGAAGGTGTGAAAGAAGTGTTTACCTCTGAGAAATATCAGGAATATCTCAGATTTATGGCAAAATTCACAAATTATTCAGCAAGAAACTGTATGCTGATTGCCATGCAGAAGCCAGATGCCACACTCGTAGCAGCATATGGTAAATGGAAACAGCTTGGCAGGCAGGTCAGTAAAGGCGAAACAGGCATCCGTATTCTCGCTCCGATGCCATATAAAAGAAAGCAGGATGAACAGTCAGAGGAAGAAGAATCAGAAGAAACTGAAGGAATTGCATTCAAAGCAGTGAGCGTATTTGATGTGTCGCAGACAAGCGGTGCAGAGCTGCCCTGCTTCCTGGATGAACTTCATGGAGAGATTCCTGCGGAACAGAAAAAAGTCATCCTGACAGCACTTCAAAAAGCGGTTGGCATTCCCATTGCATTCGAGGATATCCAAGGAACAGCAAAGGGTTATTACAGTGCATCAGAAAAACGGATTGTCATCCGGACAGGTATGAGTGATGCACAGACGCTCAAAACAGTATTTCACGAATGTGCGCACAAACTTCTGCATGACCCTGAACTGAAGACACAAACTGTGCATGCTTCCCGGAGTGAAAAAGAAATACAGGCAGAATCCGTGGCTTTTATCGTAGCAGAACGGTTCGGACTGGACACGTCAGAATATTCTTTTCCGTATATCGCTTCCTGGAGTCAGGGCAAGCCATTGGAAACACTGCATAAGGTACTCACAGAAATCCAGTCAGCAGCAAAAATTTTGGCCAATGCAGTTGAAACAGGACTTCAAGCTCTGCAGGAAGAACAAGCAGAAACAGAGGAAGAATCCCCTGTTTTCTGTGATATTTCGATGTGAGATGAGCATGACAGTAATCAGCTGTGGCAGTCCAGTCAAAGTTTTCGGTACAGTCCCCTATCAGAATCCGTGGGAAGATGATGACTGTGACTATTTTGAACTGAATGAAAGTCAAAAAATTCTCTGCAAAGATAAAATCAATGCAGAGATAAAGAAATTATTCAGTCCGATGAATTTTCCAGTTGATAAGGTCAGAACAGCTTCACTTAAAACTGTAATCAAAGAGGACAAACTTGTTTCTGTTCTGACTTGTTACTGTTCCGAAAAGCTGACCCGGCAGGAAATGCAGATTCTCCGGAACTGGTGGGGCTGGCAGCACCGGTACGGATTCGGAAAAAGACTGGAATCCAGCCGGATTCACACACGGAAATATGGCAGACTGAAAGTTATGCTCTGGTATCCAGACTGTGACTGGAATATTGCAGAAGAATAGAGTATTCATAATAATAAATAAGCCGTTCGGAATAAACCGGACGGCTTTTTGCATTTTAGAAAGGAGAGATGTGTATCATCAGAGTTTTTGACGCATTTGCAGGCATCGGGGGCTTTCGTTCCGGACTTGAAAGAGCCGGAAATTTTTCATTTGTGGGATGGTGCGAGATTGACAAATTCGCACAGAAAGCCTATCGTACCTTGTATGATGTAGGAGGTGAGGATTTTCATGAAAATATCAGAACTATTGACACCAGGGGACTTGCAGACTTTGACCTCCTCACTGGAGGATTTCCCTGCCAGCCTTTTAGCATCGCCGGAAAACGGCAGGGCATTGCCGATGAACGAGGCGATCTGTTCTTTGCACTTGCCGGAATCCTTAAAGCCAAAAGACCTCGCTATTTTATACTTGAGAATGTTCCCGGTCTGTTGGGGATTGAAAAAGGGCAGACTTTCGCCAAAATCCTTGCAACGCTTTCAGAACTGGGGTATTGTGTGGAATGGCTTGTGCATAACAGCGCCGGCTTTGGCGTTCCACAGTCAAGAAAAAGAGGCTACCTTGCAGGATGTCTTGGAACAGACTGTTCCGGACAAATACTGGCTTTCGGAAAAGTCGACGAGAAAAATAGCAGGAAAGTCCGGCAATTAATCGGCGGCAGTCAGGGCCAGCGTGTTTATGAAACGGATGGACTTGCCGTCACGCAGTGCAGCGGAAGTGGCGGTATGGGTGGAAAAACGGGCTTGTATTTTATCGGAATGGAATATCCGTCAAAGGCTGTATTCTGCGATCTGAACGAAAATCCACAGATTACTGATACAGCAAGATGTATTCACACAAGATATGACCTTGGGGTTTCAAGCGGAACGCACAGGGGTGAGCGTTCCGGTATTTTGGTGGAAGATGCACCGAGAGCGATACTGAATCCGGAAAAAGTCACTGTCCGGCAGAACGGCAGACGAATCAAAGAGCCAAATGAACCAATGTTTACGCTGACAGTCACTGACCGTCACGGCATTGTGCATCATGGCAGAATCCGCAGGCTGATGCCAATTGAATGCTGGCGTTTGCAGGGGTTCCGTACGGAGCAGTTTCAGAAAGTTGCAGAAACTGGCATGTCCGATGCACAGCTGTACAAGCAGGCTGGCAATGCTGTCACTGTCAATGTTGTAGAGGCTCTGGCAAAGAATCTGCTCCGGTTTGACGAACGGCTACAAAACAAAAATATTTCCAGAAATATGGAGGTGAATGGATGCCGAACCATGTGAAAAACTGCATCACTTTAGAAGGAGATGCAGACAGAATCCAACAGATGCTTGCACAGATTCAGAATGATGAATTTGGCTTGGGGACGATTAGTTTTGACAAAATTATCCCCATGCCGGAGTCTGTCTATGCCGGAGGACTCGGTCAGAAAGAACTTGCATTGCATGGAAAGAACAACTGGCATGACTGGCGTGTCGCCAACTGGGACACAAAATGGGATGCCTACGGCTATGAGTTTGGTACAGATTACAGCAAGTCCGAAGATCTGACATTTTTGACTGCATGGTCAGCACCGCATGCGGTAATCGAAAAACTTGCGGAACTGTTCCCAGATGTGCAGTTTACCCATGAATGGGCAGACGAGGACATTGGTTTCAATTGCGGCAGATATGTTTACAAAGACGGAAAATTTTCTGAAATGTACTATCCTGAATCAGAGGAGCAGGGCGTTGAATTTGCTGTCGGAATTTGGAATCTGTCATTGAAAGAATTAACAGAAAATGAAGAAGAATCGGAAGAAATCGTGCAAAGTGCAATGTGAATGGAGATCATAAAAATGCACAGAACAAAAATCCAGAACAGAGAAAATTTCCGTCTGCACGGAAGTAGTATCTCTGCTATGCTCAGGAGCGTGAAAGGGCGGATGTCACCGAAACAGTACAAGGAACTCTGCTTTCAGGTGAACCAGACAAGCAGTTATTCTGCGAAAAAAGGTCTGATTTTCGCCAGTATTCAGGCAAAGCAGAAGGAACAGAAAGGAGGCACATGAATAGTTTCATGTCATGGGTAGGCGGAAAAAAAGCACTCCGGGATGAAATCCTGAAGCGTTTTCCGCTGAAATATCAGAAATATATTGAAGTGTTCGGCGGTGCAGGCTGGGTGCTGTTCCACAAAGAGCCGGGTCGTGATTTTGAGGTCTGGAACGATCGGAACAGCAATCTCACGAATCTGTACCGCTGTGTCCGTGACAATCCCAACAAATTAAAATACAAACTGAAATATGTCCTGAACTCCCGTGAGGATTTCATGCGGCTTGTCAGTCTGCATAAAAAGGGCTTGTTTGCGAGATTTCATGACTATGACAGAGCTGCAAAATTCTATCAGTTAATCCGGTACAGCTATGCAAGCGGTCTTGACAGTTTCGCAAGTCAGCCGCATTCGATGTGGAACAATTTTCCGCAGATTGATATGGCATCCAGAAGACTGCAATCTGTTATCATCGAAAATCAGGATTTTGAGACGCTGATCCGGCATTATGGCAGTCCGGTCAGCTTTTTCTACTGCGACCCTCCCTATTATGCGACGGAAAGTTATTACAAAGACGTGGGATTCACCAAAAAAGGCCATATCCGGCTAAGGGACGCCCTTTTGCGGAGTAACAGCAAATTTCTGGTGTCCTATAATGACTGCCCTGAAATATGGGAAATGTGGAATCAACCAGGCATTCAAATTGAAACTGTCAGTCGTCTGAACAATATTGTCCAGCGATATGAGGGCGGCAAGATGTATGAGGAAGTATTCATCTCCAACTATGATACGAGCGAACGTTCCGGAAATGGGCAGCTTTGGCTGTGGGATGCAGAGAATTTTGAGAACACATTACCAGTATAAAGCGGATTTTTCCGTGATATAACTATTTTTTACGAAAGGCATGATTCAAATGAATGAAATCAAAATTTACAAACACCCGAAATTCGGTCAGGTCAGGACTGTGCTGATTGACGGCATCCCTTGGTTTGTAGGAAAGGATGCAGCTAAGGCATTGGGATACAGGAATCACCGCAAAGCACTACTTGACCATGTTGCGTGTGATGACAAAACCGATGGAGTAACGATTCGTGACTCCATCGGCAGAAATCAAAATCCTACGCTGATTAATGAAAGCGGTCTGTACAGCCTGATTCTGTCGAGCAAACTGGAAACTGCAAAGCAGTTCAAGCACTGGATTACTTCCGAAGTCCTGCCCAGTATCCGCCAGCATGGTTGTTATCTGTCGCCGGAACTGCTGAAAAAAATGATGTGCAGTCCCGAGTATGTCATCCAGATACTGCAAAAATTGGTCGAAGAACAGACGAAAAACGAGATTCTGGCAGAGAAATGCAGTTATCTTGACACGATTCTTCAGAGTGAAACAGATCTGCCAATTACGGTAATTGCCAAGGATTACGGTTTTTCTGCCCGGAAGATGAACCGTCTGCTGCATTTTTTGGGTGTGCAGTATCGCATGAAGTCCGGCTGCTGGGTTCTGTATGCGAAATACGAAAATTTTGGCTATACACGGACACATACTCATGTTTACGGTGAGAACAAATCCAGAGTTTACACATGCTGGACGCAGAAGGGCAGAAAATTCCTGTACGAACTGCTCAAGAAAAACGGCTATCTTCCGCTGTGTGAGCAGGATGATGCGATTTGACTTTCTGCTGTAAAATAACTGTTTATCTTGTCAAATAGGTAGAATTTGCCCGAAAACACTGGATTTTTCTCCCGGATTATGGTATGCTGTAGTTACCATATCAAAGAGGAGTGAAAAATCATGAAAAAGGCGATTTTACTTGCAATTCTGTGTGCATTTCTCATGACTG